>JACPZK010000001.1 GCA_016195565.1 Nitrospirota bacterium
GCCTACAGGATAAAATACAATACCTATAGGCCGCATGAGGCGCTGGGATATGATATCCCGGCTAATTATTATAAACTTGAAAATCTGGTGGGACTAACTTTAAACTCGAAATAGTTGTTCCGAAAAAGTCGAGCAGGACACAGCGCTCCTAACATATCTCCACATAATACACTCCTCTATGCTTCTAATATCAAGGCAAAATGCCCTGCGTATTCACCATGCCTGTCTTATAAATTCGTTTCGTGCATTACTAATGCCTGTTTAGTTGTTTGCCTTGCCCTCGCAATTGAGCCTTTCAGGGGTTTTTAAACTGGTGCGGCAGAAGCTCAGAAATGGAGAATTTTTTTATTCCCTTTTCAGATATAAGATATATTTCAATGTCCGGCGCAAATTCGGCAAGCATCTGCCTGCACGCTCCGCACGGAAAACAATAATCTTTATTTCCTGATACGATTGCCAGCGCCTTGAATTTTTTTTCGCCTTCCACAAGGGCATTGATAAGCGCAGCCCTTTCAGCGCAAAAGCTCAACATCAATGAGGGGTTTTCTATATTGCAGCCGTGGTAGATTTTACCATCGTTAGTTATCAGCGCAGCTCCAACTGTAAACTTTGAGTAAGGCGCAAAGGCCTTTTTTCTTGCTGCTTTTGCTTCGTTTACTAATTTATCAATGTCTGAAGGAAGCATTTTAGTTATTTTTCCAGCAGCTTCTTAACGTTCTCGCTCATTTTTATTGGTGAGGTTATTGTCTTAGGAAGAAATATAGTGGCGCCGGCATTTTTTGCCTGCTCAATAACATCAGGAGTGCTCCTTGCCGAAAAAACTATTACCGGAATATCTTTATGCTGCGGCATCTGCCTGATAAGGGCTGTGAGCTTAAAACCGTCCATGGGTTCCATGAAAAGGTCGAACACAGCAAGATCCAGATGCTCTGCCTGAAGTATCTTTATTGCCTCTACCCCGTTCCTTGCCTCAAGAACAGTGAAGCCATCAAGGATGAGTTTGCTCTTGTTCATCCTCCTCACAGCATCATTGTCATCAACTATCAAAATCCTCTTCTTTGAAGAAACGGATGTCTTTTTCTCCAATTCTGTCAGGAAATTTTTCAGTTCAACCTGCCGCTCAGCACTCATGTCAGCAAACTGAAGCCCCATGCCTATTCCTGCCTGGCAGTGCTCCACATGAGCCTTCAGGTCAACTTTATGGCTTCCTATTGAAACAGAGATATCAAGAGTGCTTCCAACCTGAAACATGCGGTCTGTATGAACATACACACCGCCTTCGCTGATATCCACTGTATTAAGCATTATGGAATTATTTATCAGGACATGCTGATTGAAGGGGATACGTTTCTGTTTTCTGTTTTCAGTGCCCATTAATAATATTTTATGCCTCTTTCACCAACCTTGCAACCATATTACCCACCTCGGTTGTTGAGTAGCCCATCTGCCCTGCTGCAAGGCTTTTAAGATGCTTCCCTGTTACTTTCATTACAGCTTTTTCTATTGTCTTGCCTGCTTTTTCTTCTCCGAGATGCTCAAGCATCATGCCTGCTGCGCATATTGCAGCCAGCGGATTGATAACATTCTTTCCTTTATATTTTGGCGCAGAGCCCCCTATCGGTTCAAACATTGAAACGCCCTTCGGATTTATGTTTCCGCCTGCAGCAATGCCCATTCCGCCCTGTATCATTGCGCCAAGGTCAGTGATAATGTCTCCGAACATGTTGTCAGTGACAATCACATCAAACCACTCAGGGTTTTTTACAAACCACATTGTTATTGCATCAACGTGCGCATAATCAACCTTTATGTCAGGATATTCTTTTGCAACTTCATAGAAAGTTCTCTCCCATAGGTCAAATGCGAATGTCAGCACATTTGTCTTTCCGCAAAGCGTGAGCTTCTTCATCTTGTTTCTTTTTTTGCAATATTCAAATGCATATCTTATGCACCGCTCAACACCTTTCCGGGTGTTTATGGACTCCTGCACAGCAACTTCATCCGCTGTGCCCTTTTTCAAAACGCCTCCTGCTCCTGCATATAATCCCTCTGTGTTTTCTCTGACAACAACGAAATCTATGTCTTCGGGTTTTTTATCTTTCAACGGACAATCCACCCCCGGATAAAGCTTAACAGGCCTTAAATTGACATACTGGTCAAGTTCAAACCTCAACCTGAGAAGGATGCCTTTTTCAAGAACGCCCGGCTTTACGTCAGGATGTCCTATTGCGCCGAGATAGATTGCATTGTGCTTTTTGAGTTCTGATACTGCATTTTCAGGCAAAACCTCTCCTGTCTTTAAATACCTTTCTCCCCCAAAATCATAATATGTGAGATTAAGCTTGAACCCGAATTTTTCTTCTGCCGCGTTCAGGACTTTAATCCCTTCTGCGATAACCTCCGGTCCCGTGCCGTCCCCGGGTATAACTGCAATGTTGTAAGATTTCATAACTGCTCTCCTTAGCTAACCTCCGGCTATTATACGAATTTGTATTGCAGAAAAACAATCACATCTCCCGCCCGCTGGAGGATGTGCCTGTGCTTTTTCTCTCGCTGTTCATTTTTATCCCCAGAAGATTCCCGTGGCGTCTTCATCTATTTCTTATAATATTTTGTCTATATTTTTTAGCGACCTTTGGGTATTGACAAACACAATCATTTTCTGTGATTCTATGAGTGAGCGGTAAGACCGTTGCAGGCTGTTCGGGGTGCTCCCTTCTATATGTTGGCATGAGCCTCGACATAAGAAGCCTGTAAGGCACGCTCAATTTTGTTTCATAGGTATTGCTCTTCAAAAGCTACCTTGTCCCTGAAAATATCAAACCATGTGGTATCTTTCTTCTCATATTTCCTGAATATTCCCCAGCTAAAAAGGTCGACCGCCTGTAACCCATGATATTGACGGGAGTTTTCGTGTTTGATATCAAGCGGAACTTTCCCCTTTTAACTGCCTGAAAACATATTGATTGAAGTCCCATACCTGCTTCTGTGTTTTGCTTTTATCGAGTACCAGGATCACCTGCTCCTGCGCTTTCTCAAAGGGAATTTTGTCAAGTACGAGACGCGAGATATAGTTGTAAACCCTTTCCTTGTCCTTTGCAAGTCTCTCATAAACTCGCTTCTTGTTGAGCGTCAAGGCATAGACAGCAAATTTCAGGTCCTTCACTTGAGTATAGAAATACTTCTTGATCGCAAAAACTGTCTTTGCACCCTTCAGTTCATCGGCAACCGATTTCTTTCGGTTAAGCTTCCTCGTCAACGTTTTCTTGACTGCCTTGACCAGTAAGCGGTTATTCTCCGGCCCCTTTACTGCAAGGATGGTTACGGTGAAAAACTTCGACGGCTTCTTGTTCACGAAGTCAAACCCCAAGTCTCCGCTTTCATCAAGATACAGATAAAGCATTTATAGTTTTTCCCTAACTCTACAAATTATAGACAATCTCAATCCTCGCACTCTGCATAAGTGCGGGATCAATCTCCCGCCCTCTGCGCGGGGGATGATGGGGCTGTCACTGTAGGGTTTGACGAAATTAGGAACAACTGGTAAGTTAGTCCTCCGGAAGGAGGAAGCAGATGGCAAGAAAGAAATGGAGCGCAGAAGAGAAGCAGAAAATGGTATTGGCAGGCTTGAGGAATGAGGCGTCAGTAGCA
>JACPZK010000002.1 GCA_016195565.1 Nitrospirota bacterium
ACTGGTAGAATTTGTGACCCCTCTTCTAATTGTTCTGGTTCTTATCCTTATACTTGTTGCGGTTACCCAAAGTTAGGATGTGGAAATCCGGGGACAGCAACGCCTGCTATTGGCGAAGTGGGGGGCGGGGGTGGATGTTGTAATTATTCTGCACTTATTACTCATGTGTGTCATATCATCGGAAATAAAGTAGATGAATGGCAATGCCCTCCCTGCACCAACGGCCAGACTCAATCCTGCTATTCAGGAGCCTCAGAAACAAAAGGCATCGGCGAATGCAGAGCAGGAACACAGACCTGCACAAACGGACAATGGGGAGCATGCGTAGGCGAAATCCTGCCCTCAACCGAAGTCTGCGGAAACAATACAGACGAAAACTGCGATGGGAATATTGATGAGGGGTGCGCTGTATGCGAGGACAAGGATGGAGACGGCTACTATGCATATAACCCAGTAAGCTGTTCTCAAGGCAACGACTGCAATGACAATGACGCCAGCATTAATCCCGGCGCTAAAGAAAAATGCGATGGCATAGACAACAACTGTGACGGACAGAAAGACGAGACCTGTCTTGGAAATCAATGCGGGGAGATGAAAAGGACAGATGAAAAGGGACAGATGAAAAGGGGACAGGCTACTTTTAGAGTAGGAATGGATATAGAAAATGCCGAGAGATCATGAAAGAGGCAAAGAGAAAACATCAGATAAAGTTATTTTCATACTACTTGATGCCGAATCATTTTCATATGGTTCTAATGCCAGAGCATGGAGATGAGTTAAGCAGGTGTATGCAGTGGTTGATGACAAGCCATGTCAGAAGATATCACAGACACTACGGAAGCAGCGGGCATATATGGCAGGGAAGATACAAGAGTTTTATAATACAGAAAGATGCACATCTTTTGATGGTTATGAGATATGTTGAAGGCAATCCAATAAGGGCCGGATTGGTGCGCTCTGCTAAAGAATGGGCATGGTCATCACATCGGGAAATGATTGGAGGGAAGAAAAATATTCTGGCAGGCGAAGTACCGATAGAATTATCTGAAAACTGGGAAAGATATATAGATGAACCATTGACGTATAAGGAACTGGAAAGTGTCAGGCAGAGTGTTATCAGGCAGTCACCGTATGGGAAGCCCGATTGGCAGATGAAAGTGTGCAAGGAGCTGGGTTTAGAATCTACTTTAAATCCAAAAGGTAGACCGAGAAAGGAGAAAAGGGCATGAAAAGTAGCCTGTCCCCCTTTTACTCTCCTATGAACGAGATAGAATCAGAGGTGGAAGGCGTTATTGTCAGGATACTTGTTGAAAACGGGCATTCGGTGGAATACGGGGAACCGCTCTTTTTAATAGAACCTGTGTAGGAGAAGTTGGAAGTGAAAAGTTGAAAGTTGCAAGTTGCAAGATTTAAATCTGTAACTCTTAATTTTTAACTTATAACTCTTAACTTTGAGGAACGAACTATGGAATTATTTAAGAAAGTTTTAATAGCAAACCGCGGAGAGATTGCAGTAAGGGTTATAAGCGCCTGCAAGGAACTCGGCATAAAGACAGTAGCCGTATATTCAGACGTAGAAAAAGAAGCCCTGCATGTCAGGCTTGCAGATGAGGCTGTCTGCATCGGGCCTGCGAATTCTGCTCAGAGCTATCTTAACATCCCTGCAATACTGAGCGCAGCTGAGATCACAGATTCAGAGGCAGTGCATCCCGGTTATGGTTTCTTATCTGAAAATCCCCATTTTGCAGAGGCATGCGCCACATCAGGGATAACATTTATCGGCCCTACGCCTGAGAATATAAGAGTCGGCGGCGATAAGGCAAAGGCAAGGCAGATGATGAAAAGGCGCGGCATTCCTGTTGTGCCGGGAAGCGACGGCCCTGTTATTTCAGAAGAGCTTGCCATGAAGGTGGCAAAGAAAATAGGGTTCCCTGTGATTATTAAGGCGTCTGCCGGAGGCGGCGGCAGGGGAATGAGAATTGTAAATGAAGAAAGCGGGCTTGAACAGGCATTTCATATGGCTCAAAGGGAAGCTCTTGCCGCATTCGGGAACGGCGAGCTTTATGTTGAGCAGTACATCCCTGAGATACGGCATATAGAAGTCCAGATAGCTGCTGACAGCAAAGGCAATACAGTGCATTTCGGAGAAAGAGACTGCTCAATACAGAGAAGGCATCAGAAACTTATAGAAGAAGCGCCATCCCCTGTCTCAACAGAGAAGTTTAGGAAAAAAATTGGAGAGCTGGCAGTAAGGGCGGCAAAGGCTATTAAGTACAGGAATATCGGGACCATGGAGTTTATCGTAGATATGGAGGGCAATATATATTTCATGGAGATGAATACAAGGATTCAGGTTGAGCATCCTGTCACAGAGATGGTAAGCGGTGTTGACCTGGTAAAGGAACAGATAAAACTTGCTGCAGGTTCCCTGATAGAATATAAACAGCACCAGATAAAATCTTACGGCCATGCGATAGAGTGCAGGATAAATGCCGAGGACCCGGAGCGTTTTATTCCGAATCCCGGCAAAATTACATTCCTTTCTCTGCCCGGCGGCCCGGGTGTGCGCGTGGACACAGCTGTCTACTGCGGATGGACAGTGCCTTCATATTACGACTCGCTTATAGCAAAGGTTATTGTGCACGGCAGAAACAGGGAAGAGGCTATCTCAAGAATGAAGCGCGCCCTTGATGAATTTATTATTGAGGGAATAAAGACAACAATACCTTTTCATAAGAAGGTCTTTTCACAATCTGACTTTGTGAACGGCGAATTCAATACAGGGTTTGTTGATAAGATTAACGGTTCAGGACAGTCGGTCTCGACTCGCAGCGAGGATAAGCAATGAGCGGCGCAGATGACAGGAAAACAAGAAGGGCGCTGGTTCACAAAGATGTAGTGATAAATGGAGTAACAAAAGCAGAGGCGCTTGATATAAGCATAGATGGCATGTATATCTACACGCAGTTCAGTTTTATAGCAGGAACAATTTTTGAGGTCAGCTTTAAGATTGGGGAAGATGCCATTAAGGCGATGGCGCATGTTCAGCACGCCCAGCCCAATGTCGGCATCGGAGTTAAATTTGTTGATCTTTCTGCTGAAAATAATGAGAAGATAAGAAAGTACATAGAAGGCTGAAGGCCGCACTACCGTCCGGCATAAGCTTATTGCTAAAAGTATTCAAGATTTTTTATAATATAAAATAACTTTAAGGAGGATTGAGTTGAAGGAAGGAATACATCCTGAATATAAAGAAGTGAAGACGGTCTGCGCCTGTGGCGAGAGTTTTGTCACAAGGTCAACGAATCCTAAGATTCATGTTGATATCTGCTCAATGTGCCACCCGTTTTTTACCGGAAAGCAAAAGATGCTTGATGCTGAAGGAAGGGTGGAGAAGTTTAAGAAGAAATACGCAAAAAAAACCAAGAAGTAGATAAGCTTAAGAGGATAAAAGTCGTCCCGACGTTACGCCGGTACGACTTTTTTATTGGAATGGACTTGCTGCTGAGTTAACTCGTTCCTGTCATTCCGCACTTGATGCGGAATCCAGATTTTTGTTCTTTCTGGATTCCCGTTTGCACGGGAATGACGAAATAGAGTTCAGTTGCAAAAATTCCACAACTCTCGCAACTTGCTGCGGGATGGTTTATTGAAAGGACATTAAAAAGAAAATGAAAAACATCGGTGGACAGGCGGTAATAGAGGGAGTGATGATGAAGTCCCCAAAAGGCTGGACAGTGGCTGTGAGGGACATGAAGGGGGATATTCATGTGAAAAGAGAAGGGCTGTCTGAACTTCCGAATCTGCTGAAGGTCCCGATGCTCAGGGGAGTTGCTGCATTATTCCACGCTCTTTTCCTTGGAGTGAAGGCAATAGAGTTCTCTGCAAGCAAGGCATACAATGAAGATGAAAAACCGATGAGCCCTTTAACCATCAGCCTGACAATGGGCTTCGCTTTTGTCATAGGGATTGCGCTTTTTGTGCTGCTTCCGCTGTATGCAACGAAACTTATCGGTATTGTGATTGCTTCTGTTTCTGAGAATTCGTTTTTATTTAACATTGTTGACGGAATAATAAGAGTTTTTATATTCCTGAGTTATGTCATGGCAATCGGACTCTGGAAGGAGATGAGGAGGATATTTGAGTATCACGGCGCTGAGCACAAGGTAATACATGCATACGAGAATGGCAAAGAGCTTAATGTGGAGAATGTAAAGCCTTTCAGCCCTCATCACCCAAGGTGCGGCACGAGTTTTCTGTTGATAGTCATGATAACAAGCATTTTCGTATTTTCTTTCATCCCGCAATCGTGGTTTTTTGTTTATAAGTTCCTCTCAAGGCTTATTCTTATTCCGGTGGTGGCAGGGCTTTCATATGAGATTCTGAAGCTTTCTGCAAAGATGAAAGATAATCCGATTATAAACCTCATGATTATGCCGGGGCTTCTTTTGCAGAGGCTCACAGCCCATGACCCTGATGACAGGCAGATAGAGGTTGCCATCACAGCATTAAAAGAGGTTCTTGAATTAGAGGCGGAAAATGCTGCTTGAAAAACTCCAGACAATAGAAGACAGATACGAGAAACTGACAGTCCAGATGGTAGACCCGAAGGTACTGTCTGCGCCGCAGGAGTATCAGAAATACTCAAAGGAGCAGTCTGAACTTCAGTCCCTTGTTGAGAAGATCCGTGAGTACAAAAAACTTTTGACGGATATGGAAGGAGCGGAAGAAATTCTTAAGGGCGGAGATAACGAGTTCAGGGAGCTTGCGCAGGCAGAGCTTAATGAACTGAAAGAGAAAAAGCCCAAGATAGAAGAAGACCTAAAGACAATGCTTCTGCCGAAAGACCCGAGGGATGAAAAAAGCGTAATACTTGAGATACGGGCAGGCACAGGCGGAGAAGAGGCGTCTCTTTTCGCAGCAAACCTTTTCAGGATGTACTCAAGATATGCTGAGATGAGGAGATGGAAGGTGGAGGTAATTGATTCCAGCCCGACAGGCCTCGGCGGGTTAAAAGAGATAATTGCAAATATCACAGGGAAGGGCGCATACAGCAGGCTGAAATATGAAAGCGGTGTTCACAGAGTGCAGAGGGTGCCTGTAACAGAGGGATCGGGAAGGATTCACACATCAGCCGCGACAGTTGCGGTTTTGCCTGAGGCTGAAGATGTTGATATAAAGATAGAAGAAAAGGATCTCAGGATTGATACATTCTGTTCATCAGGCGCAGGCGGGCAGAGCGTAAACACGACTTATTCAGCAGTGAGGATTACCCATGTGCCTACAGGACTTGTTGTGCAGTGTCAGGATGAGAGGTCCCAGTTAAAGAACAGGGGAAAGGCAATGAAGGTTTTGCGTTCAAGGCTTCTTGACCTTGAGATAGAGAAAAAAGATAAAGAACGCGCCGCTGACAGAAAGACTCAGGTCGGCACGGGCGACAGGAGCGAGAGGATACGGACATATAATTTCCCTCAGAACAGGGTGACTGACCACAGGATAGGGCTGACTCTTCACAGGCTGGAGAGCGTTCTTGAAGGCAACATTGATGAGCTAATAGATAATCTTATTGCTCATTATCAGGCGGAGAAGCTGAAGGAACTGTAACGCTTAAACTCACAGGTGCGGCGATTGATTCACCGCATCCGCCGGAGTGAGTTGTTAGCGCTAAACATATTTAAGTTCCTTCCCGATTCTCTCCGAGAGAAACATTTTAAGAAGAGATTGATATGGAACATCGCGCTTATTAGCCAAAAGCTTTAATTCTTCAAGCATCGCTTCAGGAAGACGCAAAGATATTGTCTTAAGTGAGGGCTTGAGTTTTGGCAGAACCATCCTTTTCGCTTTTTCCCATTCTATATATTCGGTAGAATCAGCTTTTGACCAGAATTCTTGCTCTTCAGTTTCAGTTTTAAATTTAGGAATTCTCTTTTTCATGATGTTTTGTATAACCTCCTTTCCTTTCTGTTCATATCTCTTGCAGAAATTACCCTAATAAGATTTTCTCTTATGGCAAACACTATAAATAAATGCCGTCCAGCATCTGTACGACCAAGCGCAAAATAACGCGGCTCCTTCTGTGAATGTTGAACATCCTGCGTTGCAATGAGCGGTATATTGAAGAAAATCTGTTCGCATTCTGACGCTGAAACTTTGTGTTTTTCCCAGCTTTTTAAAATATTCCCTTTATCCCACTCAAACCCTTCGCATTCAGCTAAACTCTGATAGATATCCATGTAATTCAGTATATGACTATAATATACAATTCGTCAAGGGCTTTTTCTATAATGAGTGCTTAACGGCTATTGAGCTAACAGGCGCGCCGTTTTATGGTGTGTTCTTCTTGAGCGATAAGTCTTAATGTGATTATGCATTAATTTCTATTTTCTATTACGCCTGAAGTCAGTGGGGCGCTTTTGCGCATTCGCTGGATTTATTTGTTATAGAGTCTTTCTTCATTAGTTCTTTCTTGTAATTCTGATATTCAATGTAGACGCTTCGAAAATAAATTAGCGACAAAGCGAGACCAACAGTAAGTGAAGCTTCCAGACTTTCCGAACGAATATAAAGAAAAATCACAATAGCAAGGACAAAGAGCAGCCAAATGACGTAATTCCTTAATATTTTCTTCCATATCTTCTTTCGTAATGAATCCATTTTATTCAATCTCGCTCAATTGGCCTGATGTCTATTTCATAATTTTGTGACATAACATTATATTTTATGCCGCATGCGTCTTTTTGTGGTGATTTTAGAGATTATATGAGAAAGTGTCAAGGAAAAATGTCTTCCCATTCTGGTTTTAAAAATCTAAAATCTGATAAAATGTAGGCATACATGGAAACATTCGGTCAATATATATTGCTTGAAAAGGTTGCCGCCGGCGGCATGGCTGAGCTGTTCAGGGCTAAGAAAATCGGCATAGAGGGCTTTGAACAGGTATTGGCTGTAAAGAGAATTCTGCCCCACCTTTCATCCGACGAGGAATTTGTAAATATGTTCATAGCCGAGGCAAAACTTGTTGCGCAGCTTACGCATAAAAATATCGCGCAGATATATGACTTCGGCAGGATAGATCAGAATTATTTTATTTCAATGGAATATATAAGGGGCAAAGACCTTAAGGCAATACTCAAAAAAGTAAGTTTGGAAAGGAGAAAGCTGCCTGCCGGTATTGCAGTATTCATAGCAAAAGAAGTTGCCGCAGCCCTTGGTTATGCGCACATTCAGAAAGACAGCGCAGGCAAGGACCTCAATATAATACACAGGGATATCAGCCCGCAGAATATTCTTGTTTCTTACGAGGGCGAGGTTAAGATTGTAGATTTCGGCATTGCAAAGGCAAGCGCCCATTCAAAAACAACAACCGGGATGCTTAAAGGAAAACTCTCTTACATGTCTCCTGAACAGGCATGGGGAAAGCCCGTTGACTACAGGTCAGACATTTTTTCGCTTGGTGTTGTGCTGTATGAAATGCTTACAGGCAGAAAGCTCTTTCAGGGAGATTCGGAGGTAGGCACGCTTGAAATGATCAGAAAGGCAAGGATTGAACCGCTGCCTTCCGCTGTTAATATGGACATGCCTTCGGGCCTTGAAGCTAAAGTTTTAAAAGCGCTGGCAAGGGAGGCGTCAGAGCGTTATCAAAATGCCTCTGATATGGAATTAGACCTCTGGGGTGCGTCGGTTAATGTTCTTGATGGCAACCCTGTATTGACTCTTAAACAATATATGAATGATTTGTTCAGAAGCGAAATTGAATCTGAGCGCATGACTGAAAGGATTATCTCTATAAAGCTTGAAAAGGAACTGGCAGAGCAACAAGGGGGCCATAAAGAAGAAGGATTGACGCCTTCAAAAGAAGAAAGTTATGAGTCTGAAAAGCCAAAGACAGGGAAGAAGGAACGGCCTGTTAAACCTGTCAGGGCCTCGATGCCAAGAAGATGGGGCAGCTGCATAATTTTTCTGGCGCTTGTTATTTCTATAATAGCCGGCGTATTTTTGTTCCCGTCTTATAAAAACAAGATTACTCCTTATGCGCTTGATGTTATTGCCAAGATAAAAAATATATACCAGAAGCAATTTGGAACTCCTACGGATAAGCCGGTTATTCAGGACAAGTCTTCGCGCGATATCACCATCACACTGAAAAGCGGCAGAAAACTTTTCTGGAGCAATTATTTTGAGGAAGGCGACAATTACTGCACAAACGAATCTTACGGCAAGCTCTGTGTTCCCAAGGATGATGTTGTCTCAATTAAAGACGCAAAGAAGTAAAGTCTTCAATATACAGGGCATTCGATGCGCTGGAAAAATAGACGCGAAGATGTTAGAATCCTCAATCTTATGTCATACAAGAGCATAAAGGACTGGCCCGAAGAAGAAAGACCAAGAGAAAGACTTCTCAGTCTTGGAGCAGCTAACCTGTCCGGCGCCCAGCTTCTCGCTATTATACTCAGGACAGGCGGCGGCGGAAAGAGCGCAATAGATCTCGCAATGGAGATGATTGATTCTTTTAAGAGCATGAAAAACATGGAAAGTGCGTCAATAAAAGAACTTGCTTCCTTTAAAGGAATCGGCAATGCAAAAGCAGCACAGATTAAGGCGGCATTTGAATTAGGCAGAAGACTCTTTATGGAACGTGATGTTAAGGGCCCTGTG
Organism: Nitrospirota bacterium; assembly: GCA_016195565.1. Lineage (NCBI taxonomy): Bacteria > Pseudomonadati > Nitrospirota > Nitrospirota bacterium. The sequence continues at coordinate 8,656 of JACPZK010000002.1, forward strand.
TTTTCTTCAAGCAATGATGTGTATTCTTATTATTATCCGCTTGTCAGAGACTTCAAAAAAGAAATTCTTTTTTGCGCTATGCTTGATGCAAAAAACAGGATATTCAGGGATTGCAGGATTTCCGAGGGGACGCTTACAAATTCTCTCATCCATCCGAGGGAGGCGTTTAAGAACGCAATAAAAGAATCGGCAGCATCTGTTATCTTTATACATAACCATCCAAGCGGAGACCCTGCGCCAAGCCGTGAGGACATAGCCATAACCGAGAGGCTTATGCAGACAGGTGAAATCGTAGGCATAAAGGTTCTGGACCATGTGATAATAGGGGACAGCAGGCACACAAGTCTTATGGATGATGGATATATGAAAAATACCAAGGGGAGGGTTTAAATGCCGAAGATAAAGAGGGCAGTTGTAAGTGTGTCAAACAAAAAGGGGTTGGCTGAATTTACAAAGTCGCTTCATTCATTGGGTGTTGAGATACTGTCAACAGGAGGCACTGCAAAGGCGCTGCGGGATGCAGGCGTTCCTGTGAAAGACGTCTCTGATTACACGGGATTTCCTGAGATGCTTGACGGCAGGCTCAAAACGCTCCATCCGAAAATTCATGGCGGCCTTCTTTCAAGGAGGGACAACCCGAAGGATATGGAGGATATAAAAGAATACGGCATAGAGTTGATAGACATGGTTGTTGTAAATCTTTACCCCTTTGAAGAGACTGTGGCAAAACCTGATGTTACATTTGCAGAGGCAATAGAAAATATAGATATAGGCGGGCCCACAATGCTCCGTTCTGCATCAAAAAATTTTAAGGACGTTGCGGTAGTGACAGACTTTAACGACTATGGCAGTATTATTAAGGAGATGAAAGAGCTTAAGGGAGACCTCAGTTACAGGATGCGGCTTGAACTTGCGAAAAAGGTCTTCAGGCTTACATCCAGGTATGACAATGCAATCGCTGATTACTTAACGAAGGCAGGAGAAGGTAAATAACCATGAAGGTTCTTGTTATCGGCGGCGGCGGGAGAGAGCATGCCATTGTCTGGAAGCTTGCTCAGAGCAGGCATATAGAAAAAATATTCTGCTGTCAGGGGAACGCGGGCATTTCGGAGCTGGCGGAATGCATAAGTTTTGATGACAACAACTTTGATTCACTTGTTAATTTTGCCAGATACGAGGGAATTGACCTGACGATTGTAGGGCCTGAGGCGCCGTTATCAAGAGGCGTAGTTGATGTATTTGAGAAAAACGGCAGGAAGATAGTCGGGCCTAACATTAAGGCAGCACAGCTTGAGGGCAGCAAGGTTTTTGCGAAAGACCTTATGAGGCGATACGGGATACCAACCGCAGAGTATAAGGCATTTACTTCCTATCTTCATGCAGAAGATTATGTGCGTATGAAAGGCGCTCCCATTGTCATCAAAGCAGACGGACTTGCAGCAGGGAAAGGCGTGATTGTAGCGGAAACCGTTGATGAGGCAATAGCAGGACTTAAACTTATAATGAAAGACCGGGCCTTTGGGGATGCAGGCAACAAAGTGCTTGTTGAAGAATGTATCCGGGGCGAAGAGGCGTCTTTTATGGCATTCACTGATGGAAAATCAATACTTCCGATGGTAAGCGCTCAGGACCATAAACGGATTTTTGACGGGGATAAGGGGCCTAATACCGGCGGTATGGGAGCATACAGCCCTGCTCCCGTGATTACACCTGAGCTTGAAGCAACAGTGATGGAAAAGGTAATGCGCCCGGTAATAAAGGGATTGCAGTCAGAGGGGATAAAATACAAAGGGATACTCTACGCAGGCCTTATGATAAAAGAAAATAAACCATACGCACTGGAGTTTAACTGCAGGCTTGGAGACCCTGAGACCCAGCCTGTTCTTGCAAGGCTTAAAACAGACCTTGTGGATATTGCCCTTGCTATAGCCGATGAAAAGCTATCAAGCGTCAATCTTGAATGGAGGCCTGAGCATTCAGTCTGTATTGTAATAGCGTCAAAGGGCTATCCCGGCGCATACGAAAAAGGCAGGGTCATAGAAGGGCTCAATGACGTCAAGAAAATGGAGGATGTCTTTGTTTTTCATTCAGGCACATCATTTAATGACAATAAAATTGTAACATCAGGCGGAAGGGTGCTCGGAGTAACAGCGCTCGGCAGGGACATAAGGGATGCAAAAAATAAGGCGTATAATGCCATAGAGAAGATTCATTTCAAGGGGATGTATTACAGAAGGGATATTGCCGACAGGGCAATAAAGAATTCTTTAAGTAAAAGTTGAAAGTTAAGAGTTTCAGAAAAAAATAAACTTTTAACTTTTCACTTTTAATTTTTAACTCTGTATTTAGGAGGTTATATATGAAACCAAAGGTTCTGATATTAATGGGAAGCGATTCTGATTTGCCGGTTATGGAGGAAACAGAAAAGATATTTAAAGCATTCGGAATCTCCTTTGAAACAACAATAGCGTCAGCGCATCGTTCACCTGAGAGGGCGGTAAAGCTTGCAAAGGGCGCAGAGAAAAAGGGGTTTGAAGTAATCATTGCAGGCGCAGGCGCGGCAGCGCACCTTGCCGGAGTTATTGCAGCGCACACAATACTTCCTGTGATAGGCGTCCCCATTAATTCGTCTCCTCTCCAGGGCTTTGATGCCCTCTTTTCTACAGTGCAGATGCCGCCGGGAATCCCTGTCGCAACGATGGCTGTTGGGACGGCCGGCGCAAAGAATGCGGCAATCTTTGCCGCAGAGATTATCGGAAGAAAGGATGCAAAGATTGCAAGGCAATTGAAAGAGCATAAAAAAAGGCTTGAAGAGGAAGTGGAGAGGAAGGCAAAAGCGCTTAGGAGAAAGTAATGCGGGTTCATCTGGACTGTTACCCGTGTTTCCTCAGGCAGACTATTATTGCGGCAAGGCTCGGGACAAAAGACAATGAAAAAAGAGAATATGTTGTCAAAAAAATAGCGGCTGCTATCGGAGAAGTTGACACTTCAAAGACCCCTGCCCATGCAACCACCTTTCTCCACAGAGAAATACGGGATCTTCTGGGAAGAGATCCGTTTAAAGGCATAAAAGCAGAATACAATCAGATTGCTTTAACCCTCTACCCTTTTTTAAAAAAACGTGTTGAGGAGAGCCCGGATCCCTTGTGGACTGCATCACGCCTTGCAATTGCCGGCAATATTATTGACTTTGGCATATTCACTTCCGTGGACATCGAAGGGACAGCAGAGAGGGCATTAAGAGGTCCAATAACAGTTGATGATTATCCGGCGTTTAAGGATGAAATCAAAAAACATGACAAAATCCTCTATCTGCTTGACAATGCAGGCGAGATAGTCTTTGACAGGATTCTCATAGAGGCCCTTGTTTCTCACGGCAAAAAAGTAACCGCAGTTGTAAAAGGTTCGGATATTATAAACGATTCAACCATGCAGGATGCACGTGAAACGCATATGACAGAAACCTGCCATGTCATAGACAATGGTTCTGACGCCGTAGGAACAATACTGGAATGGACGTCAGAAAAATTCCAGAGCGATTTCGCAAACGCCTCCCTTATTATCAGCAAAGGACAGGGGAATTTTGAGACGTTAATGGGGTCTCAAAAAAGAATATTCTTCCTCTTTCAGTCCAAATGCGATGCAGTTTCAAAAGAACTGGGACTTTCTAAGGGGTCTATGCTTTTAAAAAAATTCTGACCTGCCTGTATAGCTGGAAAAGTTAGATAGGTCTATCTTCTTCCGCCGGGCCTTCTTTCCCTGCTGAATCCACCTCTTTCTCTTGAGGGGCCGCCGCGGCTGCCGCGATCCCTTTCGCCCTGTGGCTTTGCTTCGTTGACCACAATGTTCCTATCCAGGAAACTGCTGTTGTTCAGCAGTTCTATTGCCTTCTGTGCCTCTTCGTCTGAGCTCATCTCAACGAAACCAAAACCTCTTGGCCTGCCTGTAGCGGCATCCGTTATCAGCTTTGTGGATGCAACTGTTCCTGCCTTTGAAAACAGTTCTCTCAGGTCATCTTCCGACGCCTGAAACGAGATATTCCCTACATAAAGTCTATTACCCATGCTTCCTCCAAAAAATAAAATCCCAGAGCTGATGCCCTGGGTGATGCTTGTATATTACCTGACTCAATATCATATAATAACGGAATATGGCTAAACTAAATATGCCAGTAATTGCAATCTTTGTCAAGAGAAAATTATAATGCGGCCCTTTTAGTCTATAAGACAAGCATTGCCTCCATGATTACTCCTGTGGATACCTATCCATCTGAGCTTTATAAGCCAGCCGATTGATTCCCGACAAGCGGGAATGACTAAAATTCAAAACCGGAATCACTCTTTTCAATACCCTGCGGTCTCTGCCGCGGGTTCTTCACTGTATCCAGCCCCTCAGAGATCCTACTAATATTTATCTGCATATTCTTTGTAGAAGGCACACTCCTTTCTGCAGAACAATATCTTTTCTCCAAGGGTTGTCATCACGTATTTGCCCCTATCACACTTTGTCCCTGTGACCTTCCAGCATTTAAGCCCCCCATCCGGATAGGCAGGACATTTTTTATAGGTATCCTCCAGACAATTCTTAAATTCCCAGCAGTTCATAGTTTCACCTCCTTCTCAACTCCTGAATCTGTTAATCTCGCCATCTAAAGTTCCTACCGAGTCTCCAAGTAAAGAAGATTCCTTTGTCATTTCTTTGGCAAGCCCGAGGTTATCCTTTGCAATGTCTGTTATAGCCTCTATGCGTTTGGTTATGGCTTTGCTTCCTGCCTTCATGTCCTCCATTGCTTTTTTTATCCGGCTTACCCGTGAGAGTATGTCCTCTCCTGACCTTGTAATAAGGTCTGCGCCCTTAGACTGCTCTGAGGTGGAATTCTTAAGCCCTTGCGCAATCTCTTTTGCTTTTTCTATGCCTGCGAGTATCATCTCACTGCCGGAGCGCTGCTGTTCCGATGCATTTAGTATCTCTTCCATTCTTGAGGATATACCTTCAATTGATGAATTTATTTCCTTTATTGCCTTTGCCTGTTCCGTGGTCGCTTTTTCTATAAAGGCAGTTTGAGAGGCTGATGCTGTGGAAGTTTCAAGGATGCCGTTAAATACAACACCGACATCTGTTATTAATTCCAGCCCCTGCTCTATCAGGGTCACAGTCTTTTTCTCTGCAGTTGCAACATTGTTTATAGACCCTTTAACCTCTTCTATTATAGCTGTGATTTCCTTCGTGTTCTTTGCAGTGCGCTCTGCAAGCCTTCCTATCTCGTCAGCAACAACGCCAAAGCCCTTGCCGTGCTCTCCTGCCTGAGCGGACAGGATTGCTGCATTAAGGGCCAGCAGCTTTGTCTCATCAGCAACCTCGGCTATAACCTGCGCAATTTCATCTATCTTTTCAGATGATTTTCTCATGCCTTTAACAATCTTGGCTGTGTCATCAGCGGAATCCTTTATCTCGTTTATGCTTTTTACAGACTCATGGATGGAGCTTATCCCCTTCTCGCGTATGGTTGAAGTAACTTCTTTCGCAAGAAGTGAAGACTGTTTCGCGGAGTCCCTGACCTCATTAACGCTTGCAGTAATCTGTGTGGCAGATACCAGCGTATTGCTGACTGATTTTCTTGAATGCTCTATGTTTTCATTTATCGCCTTGATTGAGGCGAAACTCTCCTCTATGGAAGATGAAGTCTCATCTATGAATGAGGCAAAGGATGAAGTGTTTTCAGCCACTTCTTTTACGGACGCCTTCATCTCAAGGAGTGTTGTTAATGTTCCTTCTGCGGATTCATGCAGATGTTTAACAGCCTCGGTAATCTCTCCGGTGGTAGTGTTTATCTCAAGGACAGAGGTGGTTATCTCGGCTGAGTCAACAACCTGCTTTTCTGACCCCTCCGTTAATTTGTTCATTCCTGTAACAAAGCCGCTTACGGAGAGCTTCACTTTTTTCATAGAATCCCTGACATGATGTATTAACTCTACAAGCCCTTTCCGCATGGCCTCTATGGAGCCTACAAGTTGGCCCATCTCGTCCTTTGACGGTGTTGTGACTATACGGGTCAGGTCTCCCTTGGAAATCTCGGTCGTAACTGAAAGGACAGCCTCTATAGGCTTTGTAATATTGCGAATGACAACATACGCAAGGATAACTGCAGCCAATATGGCTATAATACTCAGCGCTATATAAAACACAAACGTTTTTTGAGCCTGTGCGTGTATCTCTTCAGCTTTTTTTTCCAAATCGATGTTAAGCTTATCCTCAACCTCCCTTAAGAGCTTTATCTGGCCTGTCTTCATCTTAAACCAGTATGCAGGATCTATCCCGAACTTGCCTGCGCTTGCCTTTTCAAAGGCAAGGCCCCTCATCCTTTCCACCTCATCCACAAACTGCCCCTGAAGTTTACTTTTATAAAAATCCCTCTGGTCAGACGCGGCAAGGGATAAAAAGACATTAAGGTATATCTCCTGCGCTGTTACAACAGAGGTAAACCTTTTAAACATCCCCGGCCCGAAGTTGTCCATTGCAAATGTATTGCTGAGTGTGGCCCGCTCAATCCCGCTATTTTCCTTGTCCCAGAGAAAGTTTACATAGGCTGTAGCCATTGTCGACAGCTCGGCATTCCCGCTTATCTTCGTCATAAAAGAGACGGCTTCCAGAAACTGGCTAATCATGTTTGTATAATAGCCTATTATCTCACCCGCCCCTGCTGTCATGCTGCTTGCCGAACTTCTTTTGGTTTTTATCTCATCCAGACTGCTGATTGCGTTGTCAACCGCTTTTTTAAACTCTGGACCGAACCTCTCTGCCTTGAATCCATGCAGAAATGTCTGGAGTTCAGATATTTTTTTATCTGTCTCAAAACGTTGTTCAGAGAGTTCAGTAACAAATGCAGCCCCTTTACTGCCTATAAATAGAGCTGTGGATCCCCTCTCGCGCTGCAATTCATGCACAAGGTTGCTTATCTTGACTGAAAGGCGGGTAAGATTTTTCAGGTCATTCATTGCATCTGCCTGCACTGTCTTCTCCCACATCCCGTTGAGAGAGAAATAGAGTAAACATCCTATCGGAAGGATAAGCATCAGGATAAGCTTGTTTCTTATTTTCAGTCTATTTATGAAATTCATAACACTCGCCTATAGGCTTTTGTCTCAAAAACTGATAACCACGCATCTCTTTACCTTTCAACCGATACCAAAGCAGAGCCTCTGAAAGAACACCCTGCTTCCTGAGTTTTCTTGCACGTTGTTTTAATCCTGGATTGTAATAAACAGCCGTGCTTTAAATATTATAAAATCTTTATATATTATAAGACCTTTATATATACTTGTAAATATAGCAGAATATAAAAATAATATGCAACGGCTAAGAAGGGCATCTCTGAGTTGGTTCGCTGTATTATATTAAGGTTCTTTATTGCAATTATTTATAGTTGCACATCGGGATAAAATACTATAAGCTACAGCATTGGCAGCAATTTTATTTTTTGAAAGGAGGAGGTTTATGAAAAGGTTTTTGGTTGTATGTTTTGTGCTTATGTTTGTTTCGGTGGCAGCCGCAGCAGAGAAGAATCTTATTGAGATGCATAAAAATGCAGGCAAAATGAGCAACAAGGAGTGTCTTTCATGCCATGCAAACATCAATAAAGATGTGTCTCTCAATAAAAAATTCAAGACGCTTCACAGGACTCATCTTGAATCAAAACTCTCAACGCCAAAGAAATGCGCTAATTGCCATCAGTCGGTTGATTTAAGGGAAGGTTCTTCTGCTGCATTAAGGAAACAAGTTGACCCGCAGCTTTGCGCCGGATGCCACAGCGGTGGCGTAAAAGGCGCAAAAGTATTATTTGCACAGTAAAGGAGGGATGTGAATGAGTGATAACAGAGTTATAACAGAAGAAGAAAAAGGCATTTTTGAAAAGACTACAGGTAAGGAGTTTACAAGGCGGTCATTTCTCAAATGGGCATCGGCTTTGGCAGGAGCGGCTGTTGCCAGCGGCATTATGTGGGATGACAAGCTCGGAATCTTTCGGGAGGCCGGTGCACAGGAGAAGCACCTGAAAGAGGGCGAATGGATATACAGTAACTGCAATATGTGCGGAGGCCAGTCCGGAATTAAGGTCAAGGTTGTCAATGGCAGGGCTGTAAAGATTGAAGGGATTGCAAACCCGAATAACATTGCGAATATATCATCCAACTATGAAAAGGCAGTAGGCGAACTCGGAGCTTTATACAAAGACAAGGATGCCGCAGGCAGGCTTTGTTCAAAGGGTAACTCAGGCTTGAGGTCGCTGTACGATCCCGACAGGCTGAAAACACCTATGGTAAGAGTCGGTGAAAGAGGAAGCGGCAAGTGGAAGGCAATTTCATGGGATGAAGCTGTCAATAAGGTTGCAGAGAACCTGCAAAAGATTAAGGAAAAACATGGGGCAGAGAGTCTTGCGTGGTTCAGCGAAGACCACTCTTTCACCCATATACAGCAGGATTTCTGCAAGATTTACGGGACTCCGAACTATCACAATCATGCGAATCTTTGTGACGTTTCGAGGAAAGCGTCTTTCAAGCTGTTGATGGGTAATGAGCGTCCGTTGGCAGACTTTGAAGATACATCTTACGCCCTCATATTCGGATGGAACCCGCTCGGCGCCACGAAATGGATACTCCTGCCGGGTATATGGAACAGGGGAAGGGCAAAAGGCGCCAAAATGGTACTGGTTGACCCTGTATGCAGCCAGACGGCTGCAAAGGCTGACGAATGGGTGCCTATAAGGCCCGGTACAGACGGAGCTATGGCGCTTGCCATCGGCCATGTCCTGATTAAGAAGAATCTCATTAATAAGGCATTTATTGATGAGTGGTGCGTTGGCTTTGACGAATATGCAAAGTATGTTGCCGATAAGACACCTGAATGGGCTGAAAAGATAACCAGTGTGCCGGCAAGCACTATTGAGAAGATAGCAACAGAGATTGGTGAGACTGCAAAGGCCGGGAAATCTGTGTGTATTGATGTATGGAGCGGCCCCGGGCATCATACTAATGCTACCATTGGAGGCTATGCCATCGCCATTCTTCCGGCGCTAATAGGAATGATCGATAAAAAGGGAACAATGATGGAGCCGGACAAGAAGGGAAGCAAGCACCACCACATAGATATGAACCTTCCCTCGCTGAAAAAGCCGAGAGTGGATGGTAAAGGGACCAAATACATCCTTGGTCACGGCTCAGGTATTTATGTTGAGACAAGGGATGTAGTTTTAAACGGTAAAGAATCAACGACAGGCTCCGGTGTGCCTAAGGCAGGCGTATTTGTGTTCCAGAATTTTATAATGTCTGTTCCGGGCACAAGCAAGAATGTAGACTTCTTCAATAAGCTTGAATATGTTGTAGTTGTTGACACGCATATGAGCGAAACTGCAGAGCTTGCCGATATTGTAATCCCCGGGTCGAACTACCTTGAGAGGTATGATTTTAATTCTCACTGGGTAACATGGCCGGTTATGGGTTTGAGGAAGCCTGTCGTGAAGTCTGTCATCAACGGCATGACCGAGGTTGAATTTGTCATGGCTCTTATGAAAAAGATGGGCATGAAGGATGATCATGGGCACAGCCCTGCCAGCTTTACATATGAAGCCTTGTACAAAGACGAATACGATGCTTGCGACTTCCCGAAAAAGACCAATATGGATTGGGAAGCGTACAAGAAAGTTTCTTTGGGGATGTTCGGAAAGACCGAATACGAGAAGTTTAAGAAGGTAGTCGCAATACCTGAAGGCGGCAGCGTTGACGAGAAAACTGGTTTGGTAAAAGGTAAGGACGGCAAATCTGTTGGCGTAAAGATCGGCGATAAAATTATGAAGGGATTTAATACGCCCACAAGGAAACTCGAGCTGACTTCAACATTCATGAAGAACAATAAATACAGCGGACTTCCTGAATACAGCGACCCTGAGGATAAGCCGACAAAGGAGTTCCCTCTGCATCTTATCAATTTCAAGCAGAACGAGCATACACACTCCAGAACATTCAACAACGATTATCTGATGGAGATGAAACCGGATAACCCCATAATCATTAATTCAGCAACTGCTGCAAAGCTTGGACTCAAGGATGGGGATGCAGTCTGGATAGAGTCAGCCTTTGCTAAGGCCAAGGGAACAGTTCAGGCAACAGAGAGGATACATCCGGAGGTTGTTGCTCTTCAGCACGGATACGGCCACTGGGCTATGGGGAAAATTGCTAAAGGGTCTTTAAATAAGACTAACAAGTGGTCTCCTGCCGGGACTGCCGACGGACAGTTCCTGCCGGGCAAGGCGGAAAAGTTCTCCGGCATGGCAGTTCACAAAGAAATCGGCGTGAAGATAATAAAGGCATAGGAGGTGATATAAATGGCTAAGAATTCTAATCAGATAGGCTGGTATTACAATGAGAATAACTGTATTGCATGCAGGGCCTGTGAGGCCGGCTGCAAGCAGGAATTCGATCTGCCCATAGGGGTAAGGCGCAGAAGGGTCATAATCAAGGAGGAAGGGAAATATCCGAATGTAAAGGTCAGATATATCTCTTCAGCATGTAACCATTGCGAGGAGCCTGCATGCTTGAAGGCATGTCCTGTTGGAGCGTACACAAAAGAGTCTGAGTTTGGCGCTGTACTGCACAATCAGGGGAAATGTATCGGCTGCAAGAAATGCATGGCTGCATGTCCTTATGGAGCGCCTCAGTTTGATGAGAAAAAGAAAAAGGTTGATAAATGCAGTTTGTGCTATCACAGGCTTAAAGAAGGTCTTCCTCCTGCGTGCGTGAGGACGTGCCCCGGTTATGCCCTGTGGCACGGTAAGATGTCAGACATTGAATCAGGGAAGGCATGTCCGGATGTCTACAAGAGACCTCTTAAGGACAAATTGCCGGGGTTTGCTGACCCTAAATTGACAATACCGTCAGTTAAGTTCTCTGAAAACAAGTAAAGGGAGTTTATGGTGGAGCGGGAAACCCCGCTCCACCATCTAAAAATGATGAATATCATGACGCTGGATTTATCAAGAACATTGAGTTTATTGGGCAGCATGTATTTATGCAAGCCATCTAAAGAGGCACTGGAGAACTGGAAGAAATTGCTCTCTGAAGATACTCCCTGTTTTTTGGCGGAATTTAAAAATGCCGTTAATGAAATAGACCTTCGCTCAAAAAAAGAGCTTGAAGATTTGCTCTGGGAATACACGAGGCTTTTTATCGGTCCGTATAAGCTTCCCTGCCCGCCGTGGGAGTCAGTCTATACATCCCCTAAAAAGCTGATGATGCAGGACGCACATGATGATGTCCGCGCATTTTATGCTGAAATGGGACTTGCTGTTAATGACCAGAATGTAATGTGTGACCATATTGGCGCTGAACTAAATTTTTTAGCTGTTTTGTATGAAAATATGGATGATTATCCTGAAAAAATATCTTATTATGAAGATTTAGCAAAACGCTTTCTTGTTGAGCATATTTTGAAGTGGGCGCCGCAATTTGCGGAGGACATGGAAAAGGCGGCTGATACGGCATTCTACAAGATGCTGGCATCGGCAACGAAACGTATGATCCAAGATTTAACAAAAGATTTAGAACTTACTGCAGAAAGCAAGAATTAACTAAACCACATGCCAATGTCATTTTTCAGTAAGACGGACATAGTATTGTGGGCTTTCTATAGAGCAGAGCGGATAAAATCCACAAAATGAAGCCTGTGAAAAAAGCAAACATAGACAGCGGTTGTTCTGATTTCGACAAATTGCTTGATGAATCCGTCAAAATCCACGGACATCTCTGTCCGGGACAGGTGCTTGGAGTGAAGATGTCCATGCTCGGACTCAGAGAGGTAGGGATTGAAGACCCGAAGGGCAAAGACAGGAAAAGCCTTATCGTGTTTGTTGAGATGGACAGATGCGCTACTGATGCAGTTCAGTCAGTGACAGGGTGCAGCCTCGGGCACAGGTCAATGAAATTTATGGACTACGGGAAAATGGCTGCGACATTCCTGAATCTCAAGACAGGCAAGGCAGTGAGAGTTGTGGCAAAAGAGGAAGCAAGGGAAAAGGCAAAAGAGTATTTCCCTGACATACAGGATAAATACAAGGCTCAGCTTGAGGCCTACAAGATAATGTCTGATAAGGAACTTTTCGAAACGATGAGCGTCAAGGTTGAGATAAAGCCTGAGGACCTGCCGGGCAGGCCGCTGAAAAGGATTCCATGTGATATGTGCGGAGAATATGTTCAGGATATGAGGGAGATGCATAAAAGCGGGAAGGTATTATGCAGGCCGTGCGCAGGAGGAGGGTATTACGCAATTGAAGACAAGCCTCATGGTAAATAATAAGGTGTCTGCTGAGCCTTTGAAAGAGGGCTTGACAGACAGGCAGGGTTTTTTATTACAATGCGTTATGCATAAAAGTCATAACGGAGATGTCATTGCGAGTCCCGATAAAATCGGGGCGAATCAATCTCTAAAGACGAGATTCCTCGCTGCGCTCGGAATGACAATGTGGGAGGATTTTTAAGTGGAAATTAAATCAAAATTATGGATAGAGGTTGATGGAGAGCCTGTTTTTGGAAGGGGCAGGAGGTTTCTGCTTCACGCGATAGATAAATACGGCTCTATAAATCAGGCGGCAAAAGAGATAAATATCTCTTACAGGAAGGCGTGGAGCTATATAAAGGCAATGGAGGAGAGGCTCGGCATAAAATTGGTAGATAGGCAGGCTGGCGGTAAAAACGGCGGCGGCGCAACACTTACAAAAGACGCCAGAAAGTTCTTGAAAAAATATGAACAGATGGAAGAGGGAATAAGGGAAATGGTTGATAAAAAATTCGGTAGGATATTTGGGAAATAATTGTCTATTTTGTCATTCCCGTGAAAACGGGAATCCAGCAGGAAATGGCATTTAACTAACATCTGGATTCCGCATCAAGTGCGGAATGACAACAAGAGGAGGCTGTGCTATGTGTGATATTCAGGATACTGATGCAAAGAACAGGTTAGGGGTTAAAACAATCCCTGTGACAGAAGCTGTCGGAACAGTGCTGGCGCATGACATTACAGAGATAAAGAAGGATGAATTTAAGGGCAGGGCCTTTAAAAAAGGGCATGTCATCAAAAAGAAAGACATAACCCATCTGCAGAAACTCGGCAAGGATAACCTGTTTGTTTTAAATGTTTGTCCTGACGATATGCATGAAGATGAAGCGGCTTATGCTCTGGCGAAGGCTCTTATAGGTAATGGAGTGGCAATAGAGGGAGAACCCAAGGAGGGCAAGATTAATATAATTGCTGAAAGAGACGGGCTTTTAAAGGTGGATAAAAATACCCTCACACAGTTTAATATGCTCGGGGACGTGATGTGTGCAACGCTCCATAGCAATACAGTGGTCAAAAAAGGACAGCTTGTCGGAGGAACGAGGGCAATCCCGCTTGTGGTTAAAAAGAGTGTAGTTGAGGAAGCGGTGAGGATTGCGAATAGCGCCAGGATGCAGGATACTCGCCTCAGGCGAGTCGCCGAAGAGACAGGATGCAGGATACAGGAGACCACCCCCCACAATCCCCCCTTGGTAAGGGGGGAATTAAAGGGGGGTCATCATGCATCTGGTGTCATTGAAGTAAAAGAGATTAGAAAGCTGAAAGTCGGCGTGGTCATTACAGGCAATGAGGTCTATTACGGAAGGATAAAGGATGCCTTTGCGCCTGTAATAACAAAGAAGATACAGGAACATGGCTGTGAGATTGTGGGGATATATTATGCGCCTGATGACGAAGCGTTGATAGAGGCAAGGCTCAGGGAATTAGTGGAAGCAGGCGCAGAACTGCTCATCACAACAGGAGGCATGTCTGTGGACCCTGATGATGTAACGAGATTTGCAATAAGGAAACTCGGCGCCGGCGCTATGGTCTATGGCTCTGCAGTGCTTCCGGGCGCAATGTTTTTAGTAGCATACCTTGAAAGAGCAGCAGCGCAGCAGAGCAGCAGAACAGCAGAACAGGGAATAAAAAAAGAAGATACTACTGCTCTACTGCGCTACTGCTCTACTGCGCTAATTCCTATCCTCGGCATTCCTGCCTGTGGTATGTATCATAAGACTACAATCTTTGATTTAATTCTCCCACGGGCGCTTGCCGGAGAAATAATCGGCAGGAAAGAGCTGGCAGAGCTTGGACATGGAGGGTTATGCTTTAATTGCAAGAAATGCGCTTATCCTATGTGTCCTTTCGGGAAGTGACGGCTCTTGAAAGAGTTAAGAGTTCTAAAATAAAATTCAAGATTCAAGATTCAAGATTCAAGAATTTTGAGTTTTGAATATTGAATTCTCACGAAGTGAGAGTTAAGAGTTCAGAAGGCAGCATGTGCTTTTTTTTACTGTTACACTCCTTGCAGGAGGCGGCCATATTCCCCTTTGTTGATTTTCCTCCGCGGATAATGGGGACGATGTGATCCATTGTGAGTTCTTTAGGGCTGAATTTTTTGTTGCAGTAATAACATCTGCCTTCCGAACATTTTCTTTTCCACCACTGGGATTTTCTGAGTTCACGGGCTTTTGCCCGTTCCCTCTTAATCTCCTCCTCTGTCACGCAAGAAATAAAAAACTCCATTTCAGTTTTTGATTTCACTCCAGAGCACGCTCCGGTTCCTTCCATTGTGCTTTGCATAGTAAAGCGCCTGATCAGCCTTCTCAATGAGTTCTTCTTTGGTTTTGGCGTCCGAAGGGGTGGTGGCTATGCCGATACTCAGCGTGACCCTGAGTGATGAGGTGTCTGAAGAAAAAGATGCATCCATAACAGCCTTCCTTAATCTCTCTGCTATGTCCATTGCCCCTTTGCTGTCTGTTCGCGGCAGTATTGCGGCAAATTCTTCTCCTCCGTACCGCGCGGGTATGTCTATGTCCCTTATTGCTTCTCTTATAATCTTTGAGACTTCTTTAAGCACGAGATCTCCTGATGGATGTCCGTAGGTGTCGTTTATTTTTTTAAAGAAGTCAATGTCTGCCAGAAGCAGAGAACTGGGTTCCGAGTATCTGCTTAATTTTTTAAGTTCTTCAGAGAGTTTTTCCTGAAAAACCCTGTGATTGAAAAGCCCGGTCAGGCCGTCTGTGGTTGCCAGTTTTTCTATCTCTGCATGCAATTTGGCGTTTGCGATGGATGTTGCCGCCTGATTGCACATTACTTTCAGCAGTTCTGTCTGGAATGTATCAAGAAAATGTGCTTTCTCGGAGGACATTACAAATAGCCCGAGCAGTTTGCTTTCATAAATCAAGGGTATGACAAAAATGGAGCGTATGTTTTCTGCGCTGAACGGCAGCACTGAAGCGCGGTAATCTTTCATGTCAGCCATGTAAATGGGAAGTCTGTTTTCAACCGCAATGTTAATGAATGTGCCTTTCAGATCAAAGCTGGTTTTGTTCCCGGATATGCTGCCTGTATGGTGTATTAACTCAAACTGTTTGCCTGATGCAATAAAGAGAAACGCATGCAGAGACGCAAGCTTTTCTGCCCCTTCGCAGAGTTTTTCAGCAATCACGTTTAAGTTGAGCGATGAAACAAGTTTGGAGCTTTCCTCATTCAATATCTTTAAGCCGTTGTAGTCGCGTTTAAGTTTTGGATAAATTCTTTCTCTCTCCATAATTCTGGCGAGGTGAGCGGCAAACATCTGCACTGCATTCCTGACTGGTTCGTTAAATGCGTGGTAAATGGAACTGTCAGCAGTAAGGACTCCTGTTAGTAGTGCATAGCCGTCCCTTACAGGCGCAGCAAGGATGGATAAAACCTTTTTATTTTTTATATAGCCGATTTCAGAGATGCTTTTGTTTATTTCGCCGGAGTAGAAAGTTTTTTTGTTTTTAAGACATTCAGCGATGATGCCTTTGCCGGTAACAATTATGTCGCCCTTTTCTTCAGTTGAGCATCTCAGCGAAAATTCTCCGCCTGAGGCGGACTGGTATGGCGTGAAAAGATTAACGGAATCAGCAAAGACCGCCTGTTTTATCGTGAGCAGAAGCTCTTTAATTTCTTCATCTGGTTTGAGCATCGATGTAAAATAGTCTGCTACAGCTTCATTGTTGCCTATTGCTTCCGTGTTTGTCTCAGGCATAGCCGCCGCAGCGTGCCTAATGGTTTTCAGTGCAGTATAATCTTTGCCTTTTCCCTTCCTGAACCTGTCAAATATTACAGAGGAAAGGACCGCTGTAAGCAGAAGTGAAGATGAAAAGGCAATTTCCGCAACAAATGTCTCATTCATGAATAAAGCCTTAAGCCTTAGAAGTATGACAAGAAAAGACAGAGGCACGACAGTCTGCCAGCTATAAAAAACAGATGCAGAGATAAGAAGGGGGAAATAAACCGGCTTTAGCCATATGAGGTTCAGGGCATTGATTATGCCCGCAAAAAGGAGCGCTATGGAAAAAAGAAACTCTACAGAGGCTTTTTTTCTTTTAGATGTGAAATGGAGTATCGAATATGCGATGGCTGTTGCTGTGCTGAACGAGAACCACAGGACCGGCCTTGCTGCAGGGAAATCTCTCAGGAGGCCAGCCCATGTTAAGACAAGACAAAGCAAGGGGACAGTCTTTTTTATCCAGAAGCCCTGCCCCTTTTTATCTCCTCTTCTCTGAAAAATTTTTTGTATAACACTTCCCACTCAGGACTCCCCTCGGATAATTTTCTTGAAAAGGATTGCAGTTTTTTTCTCACAGCTGAATCTATATCTTCGCCTATCTTTAATTCATTAACGATGATGCGTTTAATCTCGCGCCTTATTTTCCCTTCCTCATCGTTAAGGCCGATTAAATTCCTGTTGATAAGCCCCTGAAGAAGCACATGTGTGAGGTGTGTTATCTTTTCCTCAGAAAGCATCATAGAATGAGATTTCTCTCTTTCACGATCTTTTGTTTGGTCAAATCAAAGAGTTTCCTATAGTCAACTTTGCCGCGCTCTATCTCCGAGTTATGCTTTTTGAGCATTTCTCTTACCTCATCGTTAAGCCTGTCCTCTGCCATGAGTTCATCCATGATGAGTTCCTCTGTATTGGATAGTAACTGCTCTATCGGGATGCGCGGAGTGATAAGCTGCTTTGAAATAATGCCGTCTACGACTTTTTTAGTTATCAGAGACACCCATGTTTTGGGGATTCTCATGCCCTATTTTTCCACGAACGAAAGAAGCGCTATATTCCGGGCTCTCTTTATAGCCTCGGTCAGGCTTCTCTGATGTCTTGCGCAGGCCCCTGTCATCCGCCGCGGAAGAATTTTACCCTTGTCTGTGAGGTAATACCTCATAATCCTGATATCTTTGTAGTCTATGAACTCTGCTTTTTCCGAACAGAACCTGCAGAATTTTTTCCTTTGCATTCTTCTCTGCTGCAATGTTTTCTCCTTTCAATACATAACGTCATAAATCAATAACGTCATTCCCCGACTCGATCGGGGAATCCAGAAAACACTGGATTGTCCGGTCAAGCCGGACAATGATAAACTCATTACGACTTCTGTCGCTGTGTATATATGCTATTTTAGAACGGCTCTAAGTCCGTTGTTTCTTCAGGCGGAGCAACATCTTCGGGAGGTGCGGACTCTCCTCCTGCCTCCCCGCCGCCGGTTTTCTTTGATAGAAATCTGACTGAACTTGCAACGACTTCCATCCTGCTATGCTTCTGCCCATCCTTTTCCCAGCTTCTCTCCTGCAGCCTGCCTTCAACAAGCACGGATCTGCCTTTGCTAAGGTACTGGCCCGCGCTTTCAGCCTGCTTGCCGAATACAACTACACCGATGAAAAGAGTCTCGTCTTTGAGTTCGCCGTGCTGTTTTATTTTTGAATTGACAGCGATTCTGAATGAAGCTACTGCCGTGCCCTGCGGCGTATATCTGAGTTCAGGGTCTTTTGTCAGATTTCCTATTAATATTATTTTATTAAACACGGGCTAGGCCTCTCTCCTCGGAGAGTCGCCTGAGGCGACGTTTTTTTGCTCTGTTTTTTCATCCGCCGCGGCGGACGCGGCGGCTTCCGCAGAAGATGACTTCAATGCCGCCTCTGCCTGTTTCTTTTCCAGTTTAATGACCATGTATTTCACTACAGGGTCAAAGACTTTATAATAGTCTTCAAGCTTTTTTATTGCTGCTGAAGGCGACTTAAAGACAAGGAGAAGATAAAAGCCTTTTTTCTGCTTCTTAATTTCATAGGCGAGTTTCCTTCTGCCCCACACGTCAGTCTTCAAGATCTCTCCGCCGGAATTTGTTATGAGGTCTTTTATCTTGCCTGAGGCTGTCTCAATCTCTTCGTCGCCGAGAGATGCATTTAGGATTACGATGTTTTCATAGATGTTCATAAGAACACCTCCTTATGGATTTTCACCCCGAGCAGCTCGGGGGTTGTAGCCCTGTCCTCTAAGGAAGAGCAAGGAGTTGTTATTTATACCACAGAAGGCAAAATAAAATCAACCCGATCTACTCTTTAAGGAGGCTGTGCCTGGATTAAGGCAAGATTCACGGGTCTGTCAGAATAGGGGCTGAAGTCTCTCGGAGCGGATAGCCCCGCATGGGAATTTGCAAAAACTTTAATATATAGTGCTAACATCGGCAGTGTTACAGCGGTAGTTTAATATTGCCGAAAGACAGGCACAGCCTCCTTATGAATTCAGGAGTTCCCTGAGTTCTTTCCCAACCTTGAAGTGGAGCACCTTCTTGGCAGGCACGTCAACGCTTTCGCCTGTCTTGGGGTTTCTTGCCTTTCTCGGGTTCCTTGTCTTCAGCCTAAAATTCCCGAAGCCCCTTATCTCTATCTTTTCTCCCCTCTGAAGCGCTTCTTTTATACTGTCAAAAACCGTTTCCATTACTATCTCTGTCTGTTTCCTTGTAAGTCCTTCAACTTTTTCAGATACTTTGTCTACAAGAAGTGATCTTGTCATAATACCTCCTCTAAGAAAATTCAAAATTTAAAATGAAAAATTTAAAATCAACGAATTCTATATTTTTGATTTTGCCGTTTATTTTTACTTTTTAAAATACATTGGCCGGTGTTATAAAATCAAGCCTTTTTCTTCCTGCTCTCCCCGGCGAGTCCACCCGAGTGCGGATTGTTTTCTGCCCATACCTCTATCGCGAGTTCAGGACACATCTGGGCGCATAACGCGCATCCGGTGCATTTTCCCATGTGTTCGGGATGAGCAGTGAAATATCCCATTTTGTTGAATTGTCTTTCGATTGCTATAACTCCTTTAGGACAGGACATCACACAGTATTTGCAGCCTTTGCACAATTGTTTGTCTATTACGATTTTTCCTTTCATGCGCTCCTTTCAAGCAGTTCGCTGGCGTGTTTTAAAGATACATCAGTTATCTTGCCGCTGAGCATGCGCGCTATCTCAGCCATGCGTTCATCAGGAGTGAGCTCCTTTATTTTTACGGAAGTGCTGTCTTTTGTCTGAGATTTTTCTGTCATTATATGAAAATCCGCTGCTGATGCAATCTGAGGAAGGTGAGTTATACATATAACCTGATGAGCCTTTGAAAGCCTTTTTAATTTTATGCCTACGCTTTCAGCTGTTTTCCCTCCTATGCCGGCGTCAACCTCATCAAATATAAGCACAGGGATGCTGTCAACATCAGCAAGTATATTCTTTAGCGCAAGCATTATCCTTGAAAGTTCTCCGCCTGATGCAACCCTTGCCAGAGGTTTA
This sequence comes from Nitrospirota bacterium, assembly GCA_016195565.1. Classification (NCBI taxonomy): domain Bacteria; kingdom Pseudomonadati; phylum Nitrospirota; species Nitrospirota bacterium. Next base: position 28,336 of record JACPZK010000002.1, read on the forward strand.
AGAGGCTCTCCGGGGTTTGCTGAAAAAAGGAATTCAATTATATCAATACCTGCAGAGGACAGCGGAGACGGCCTGACGTCAACTCTGAATCCGGCCTTTTCAAATGCAAGCTCTTTCAGTATCTTTTCTACTGCTTTGCTTATGTCTTTTGCTGTCTGTTTTCTTTTTTCTGACAGATGTGTTGCTTCACTCAGGAGTTTTTCTTCTTTTTCTCCGAGTTGGCTTTCAAGCATATCAATTTTCTCATCAGAATGTTTTAAGGTCGAGAGTTCTTTTTCCGCCTCATCCCTATATCTGATTATTGAGTCAGAGCCGTCTCCGTATTTTTTCTCAAGTTTTTTTATGGTTTCAAGCCTTTCCTCTATGGTTTCAAGCCGCTTTGGGTCAAGGTCATATTTTTCCTTGAACCCCCTCAATGATAGAGCCCCATCTTCAAGCAGAGGCTTTGCCGACACAAGAAGGCCCAGAGTTTCATTAATGATCGGGTCTATCGAAGCCATCTCACGAAGTTTTGAGATTACAGAGTCCAGTTTTTCTGTGCATGCACCTTCCGATGCGTAGAGCATTGTATATGCTGTTTCTACAAGTTCGTTCAGCTTATTAAGGTTGAAAAGTATAACCCTCTCTTCTTCCAGCGCTTCCTTTTCTCCTTTTTTTAGCGAAGCAGAGTCTATTTCATTTATCTGGAAGCTCAGAAGGTCAATCCTCTGCATTCGTTCCTTCACATTTTCCTTAAGTTTGCCGAGTTCTCTTTTTAGTGACTGAACTTCATGGAACATCGCCTCAACCTCTGCCCTTTTGTCATGGAGTTTGCCGTAAAAATCCAGAAGGGTTCTCTGATTGTCCGTTGAAAGCAGGCTTTGGTGTTCATGCTGGCCGTGCATGTCAACGAGGGTTTTGCCTATAGCGGACAGGCTCTGGATGTTAACAAGAGAATCGTTTATATAGGCCCTGCTCTTCCCTGCAGATGAGATATTCCGCCTTATTACAATCCCGTCTTCGGAGATAATGCCCATTTCCCTAAGCATCGGATGTCCTGACACGTCAAAGAACGCCTCAACAGACGCTTCATCTTTTCCGCTTTTAATCATCCCGGTCTGAGCCCTTTCTCCAAGCGCAAGGCCGAGGGCGTCAACAATTATCGATTTTCCCGCGCCTGTTTCTCCTGTTAAGACATTCAGTCCGGTTTCAAATCTTATTTTGAGGTCATCAATTATAGCGAGATTTTTTATCCTGAGTTCTTTAAGCATTTCTGCAAATACCCATGTTTGTCACCCTGAACTCGTTTCAGGGTCTCATAATTCTAATTCAATGCGGATTGATTTTATTAGATGCTGAAATGAATTCAGCATGACGCATTTTACTGGTTTCGTTCACTTTTTAAGAATATTTCTGAGCTCCCTTGCATTTTTCGGAGCATAACCACCGGCTTCATTATTGAAATACAGGAAAACGTCTTTGCCGTCTTTCAGGAATTTGTTTATTGCCTTTGCATCTGCCCTAAGCTGTTCAGTCGTATAGCCGGAGGCGTATTCTCCGTCAGCGCCGTGCCTCCTGATATATACGAAATCAGCGGTAGCAGGCGCGCTGCATAAAAAATCAGGCCAGTCAGCGATGCACAGAGCAGTATTGTTTTTTACGAGAAGCGATATAACCTGTTTATTTATCCAGCTCTTATCCCTGAATTCAAAGGTGTTTCTTACTTTATATTGGCTTAGCACCTCAAGAAAATCTTTCAGTTTGCCGGTATCCGCCTTAAATTCAGGGGGGAACTGCCACAGGACAACCCCGAGTTTCTCTCTAAGGGCGGTTATTCTTGAAAAGAATACATCCAGAGGCTCGGCAGGAGATTTTAATTTTTTGACATGGGTTATAAACCTGCTTCCCTTAAGCGAGATTATAAAGTCTTTGGGTGTTTCGCTGTACCACTTTGAAAATGTCTCTTTATCGGGGACACTGTGAAAAGTGACGTCAAGCTCAACAGTTGCGAATTTTTTACAATAGTATTCAAGCCACTGTCTTCTGGAGAGTTCATTAGGATAAAATGTCCCCTGCCAGTTATCGTACAGGAAACCACTGCATCCTATCTTCACACAAGGCATAAAACATTGTATCATATAACTGCCCTGTATTGAAAGGTTTTTTACTCGCTTGAGAGTGCAAAACAGAGGGAACAGCACGGGGTTTAGGGTTATGTAGGGAAGACTTTGATGGAAAATTAGATGGAAGTGGTTTTATAATAGATGACTGATTAATACATTCAGGAGGGTTTTATGGCTGACATAAAGAGAATCGGAATTATCACAAGCGGCGGAGACTGCGGAGGCTTAAATGCAGTTATCAAGAGCGCTGCGCGGGAGGCATACGCGCATGGAATTGAAACAGTAGTAATCCCGAACGGTTATGCAGGACTTTATAATCTCGTGGACCTTGAAAATGTTGTAGTTCTGAATGCGGAGAGGGTAAGCCGCATTGAGGCATCCCTTGCAGGTTCCGAGGCAGGACATTCAAGAGTAAAGATAAGCAAGATAAAAGATCCAAATACTTATGACAGGATTAAGGCAGGGCTTAAAAAATTTAAAATAGACGCCCTGATTATAAGCGGCGGCGACGATACCGGAAGCGTTGTTATTGACCTTACCTCTCACGGTATCCAGTGCGTTCATGTGCCTAAGACCATGGACCTGGACCTTCAGCCCTACAGTGTCGGAGGAGATTCTGCGGTAAACAGGATTGCTCTTTTCACAAGGGACATAAAAACAACAGGGATGAGCCACAACCGGATTATTGTGATGGAAGTTTTTGGCAGATATGTGGGACACCCTGCCCTGCGCGGGGGCGTGGGCGCTGAGGCTGACTGCATTCTTCTCCCTGAGATACCGGTTGATTTTGATGTCGTGTACAGCCACATGAAGACCACATATTTTGCGCGTGTGGAAAGAAGCGATGTTAAAGCAGGCACATATATTATTGTAGCAGCTGAGGGCATCAAAACTGCGGGCGGCGAACTTTTGTATGACGAATCAGCTGGGGTTGACGCATTCGGCCATAAGAAACTTGCAGGAGCAGGGAAATACGTGAAACAGCAGCTTGAAAAAAGGCTGAAGGCAGACCCTGACGTAAAAGAGTTTATGAAGAGAGCGGGGATGTATGCGCCGGGTGTGTATGAGATACCTGAAGTCAGAGAGGTAACACCGGGACACCTGGTGCGCTCCGGGCCGTCGTCTGCTTATGACGTTAATTTCGGACAAAGGGCGGGGGCGGCGTCAGTCCTGCTTTTGCTTGAAGGCAAGACAGGCAATACAGTGGTTGATGTGGAAGGCAGCAAGATATTTTATATCCCTACATCAGAGGCTATAAAGAGAAGGGAAGTGGATATCAGCGAAGTAGCGCTGTTTGAAAGCCTTGGCACCTGCTTTGGAAGAAAGCCCCGGAAATTTGAGTACGAACTTATGGAAGTGAAAGGAATACCAAAAAGACATCTGTAGTTGATTAATTTGAGACCCACTGAAAAAGTGTCATTGCGAGCGAAGCAATCCCTTTCTTGAGATTGCTTCGGGCTATCGCCCTCGCAATGACAACTTACTTTTGCCGTTTACTATAGATTCTTGACAAATGATTCAATCAGGTGGTTTAATTGTTTGTGGCAACCTATCCTGAATGTTCGATAGAAATAGAAGAGGAAAAGGCTTCTATCCTCATAGCGGATGACCTCGAAATTCACTTAGAACTGATGGAGGCTATCTTTGAGAGAGAAGGCTGCCAGGTCCTGACTGCGCATAATGCCGATGAAGCGCTCCGTCTTCTTGAAAAATCCTCTCCTGATCTGGCTATCCTGGATGTGATGATGCCGGGCATGAATGGCTATGAACTTTGCAAGAGGCTGAAAGAGAAAAGCGGGGCCAGATTCTTTCCTGTAATCCTTGTAACCTCACTGTCAGAATTAGAAGACAAGATAGCCGGCATTGAAGCCGGCGCTGATGACTTTATAACTAAACCTTTTAAATCTATTGAACTTACTACAAAAGTCCGTTCACTTCTAAAATTAAAAAAGCTTCAGGAAGAGCTGGACCATTCAGAGAGTGTAATCCTTACGCTGGCGGTAGCGTTGGAGTCAAAAGACCCTTATACAAAAGGGCATTCAGAAAGGGTAGCAAATCTTTCAGCAGAATTTGCCGCCTTTATCGGGTTTCCGGAAAAAGAACAGGCCCTTATCAGGAAAGCAGGGATTATTCATGATATCGGCAAGATAGGGATAGGAGACTATATACTCCGTAAAAGCGGTATTCTCACAAAAGAAGAGGTAATATCCATCGAGCAGCACACTGTTATAGGAGAAAAGATATGCAGGCCGCTTCATTCGCTCAGCGTAATACTGCCGGCAATAAGACATCATCATGAGAGATGGGACGGCGAGGGATTCCCCGACGGGCTTAAAGGCGAGCAGATACCGGTTATGGCAAGGATTCTTTCAATCGCGGATACTTTTGACGCAATGGTATCAGAAAGGCCGTATAGAAGGCCTATTTCTATAGAAAAGGCAACTAAGAAAATGGAAGAAGAAAAAAACTTCGGCCAGTGGGATTCCGTACTCCTTGAGAAGTTTGTAGAGATGATGAGAGGGAAAGAAGGCAAGGGATGATTAAAGTAGCCATAGTAGGAGCAGGAAAAGGCGGAAGCTATCTTCTTGAAGTATTTCATATAAACGGAGAGGTAAAGGTAGTCGGCATAACTGATAAAGACAATAAAGCCCCCGGGCTTAACCTTGCAAAAGAATGGGGTGTTTTTATTGCCAGTGATGTGAAGGATCTCTTCAGTCAGAGCCCTGAGATTGTAATAAATTCAACCGGCGAGCCAAAGGTCAGCGAGTTCATTAAACAGGCCGCTCCGTATCCTGTAGAGATTATTGAAGGCACAAGCGCAAAATTCCTCTGGGACCTTGTAAGGAGGCAGCAGCTTGCAAAGAACGATATGGGTGTTCTCTACCAGAATGGAATCAGCATTACGAAAGCCAGAAATCTGAAAGAGGTTTTGAATAAAGTATTAGAGTCTGCCATGAAACTCACAGAAGCGCCTGCCGGCAGCATAGCCCTCATTGACGGTGATGAGATGGTTATGGCTGCGCATAGGGGATTGAGCCGTGAGTTCTTTAAAGAGCAGAGATGGAAGCCGAGAAAGGATGGCCTGACATGCCGCATACTCAGGGATAAGGAACCGGTTGAGTTTCAGGACACTGAGAAAGAACCGCTATTTAAGGGCACAAAGATATTACAGGGAGGAATAAAGTCACTGCTTGCATCCCCGCTTCTTCTTGACGAAGGCATTGTCGGGATTCTCTATCTGGATGATTTCAAACCAAGGGAGTTTACAGAAAGGCATAAAAATCTCATAAAGATTTTCTCTTCTTTTGCTGCGCAGGCAATAGAGAAATTCAAACTTCTCCATGAGCTTGAGGAATCACTTGGTTATCTTCAGGGAGTGCTCGATGATTCACAGGATATGATTGCCACGACTGACAACCGGGGCAGGATTGTTAAATTCTCAAAAGGCGGGGGAAGGATTCTGGGCTACAGGGTGGATGAGGTTATAGGAAAGAACGCAGCCGGGTTTTATGCGGATAAGGAAGAAAGGGCAAAAATTCTTGTGGCGCTTAAAGAAGAAGGGGCGGTATATAATTACGAAACAAAACTTCTAAAAAAAGACGGCTCTCAGGTGGATATAAGCCTTACTATCTCCCGTCTCAGGGATAAAGCCGGCAATATCATAGGCACAGTCGGCGTCAGCAAGGACATTACCGAAGAAAAGCAGCTAAGAGAAAAACTTAAAGATAAAAATAAAGAGCTTGAAGAACTCACGCACGGCCTTGAGGAAAAGGTGCTTGAAAGGACGAGGGAGCTTGAGAAAATAAACAGGGAGCTCAGAAGGGCCAACGAAATAAAAGGGCGGTTTATAGCAAATATGAGCCATGAGCTGAGGACCCCGCTTCACTCTATAGTCGGATTCTCGGAAGTCCTCCTTGACAGGACCTTCGGCGATATAAATGAAAAGCAGCAAAGGCACATAACTAATATACTCACATCAGGCAAACACCTCCTGCATCTCGTAAACAACATATTAGACCTCGCAAAGATAGAGGCAGGCAGAATAGAGCTGTCACAGGAGACGTGCTCTTTAAAAGCCGTAACAGATGAGGTGCTCATGGTCATCAGACATCTCGCAGATAAAAAACTTATAGAATTAAAAACAGATATAAGCCCTGAGTTTCCCAATTTTACTGCGGATAAGGTCAAGTTCAAGCAGATTCTCTACAATCTTTTATCCAATGCAATTAAATTTACGCCGGAATCCGGCAAGGTAGGAATAAAGGCAGAAAAATTAATAGGCAGAGACTTAGTCCCCTGGGCTATTAAGGGGCAGGAGTTTATGAAACTCTCGGTCTGGGATACCGGCGTCGGCATCAGAGCCGAAGACAAAGAAAGGGTGTTTGATGAATTTGAACAGCTTGACCCGTCAAGGTCAACCGAGGGTACAGGGCTTGGCTTATCTCTGACAAAAAGACTTGTAGACCTCCACGGCGGCATCATAGATGTAGAGAGCGCCTATGGCGTAGGGAGTGTATTTAATGTATACCTGCCGGTAGTTGTGCCTGAAATAGTTGTAGAGGAGAAGCCGGTGATACCAGAAGCCGTCCCTGCATTTTCCTGGGCAGCAGAAGATGCCCCGTTGATCCTTGTAGTGGAGGATGACCTGCCCACATCAGAGCTATTAACTATCCATCTTACTCAGGCAGGATACAGGGTGGCCCATGCTTATGATGGATTAGAGGCGATAAACAAGGCATGGGAGCTTCAGCCTTTTGCCATAATCCTTGATATAATGCTGCCCAAGAAAAACGGATGGGAGGTTCTCCAGCACCTTAAATCAGACTCTGAGACAAGCGATATTCCGGTGATTATCCATTCAATAATAGACAATAAAGAACTCGGGTTTGCCCTTGGAGCCGTAGATTACATTGTAAAGCCCTTGGACAAGACGAATATTCTGAGCAGGCTTGAACAAATCTCTTTAGCAACAAAAAAGAGGCGCGATCCTGTCACCATCCTTGCTGTTACGAATGATGTGGATATTCAAAAGCATTTCCATGACATCCTTGGAGGCGAAGGATTTCTTGTGCACTCGGCAGCTAATTCTCAGGAGGGGATTAATCTCGCGCTGGCAACCAATCCCAATTTAGCAATTATAGACCTGAATATTCCCGAAGGCGGGTTTAATCTTATCAAGAGTTTTAAGGAAAATCCTGCCACAAAAATGATACCTGTATTTGCCCTTACTTCCGGCGCGCTTTCAGAAAATGAAAGCCTTTCTATGACAGGACAGATAGAAAAAATATTGAGAAAAGATGCGCTTAGTTCAAAGGAGCTTATAACACATCTGAGAGATCTCGAAGTCTTGCATCCCCAAAGGGCCGGGCTTATTGATGAGATAACGGGAATATTCAATCACAGATATTTCCAGATAAGGCTGGCGCAGGAAACCAGCAGGGCAAGAAGGTATAATCTTCCTTTTGTAATGGCTATATTCGGGGTTGACTACTTTACCCATTATACGAACAGACACGGAGAATACTACGGGAATCTTGCATTGCGGAAGATTGCGGAACTTTTGAGAAAGGATATCAGGGGCTCCGATGTTGCTGTAAGGTATGGCAGCGATACCTTTGCCCTGATACTTACTAACACATATCTTTCCTCCGGAGTTGCTTTGTGCAAGAGGTTCCTCTCAACAATTCATGATTATCCATTCCTTAAAGAGGAAAACCAGCCGAATGGCAGGCTTTCCGCAAGCATAGGCATTTTGGAATTCAGCGGGCAGTCCGCTGAGGAATTACTCCGGTCTGCGGAGAAGGCGCTTTTGCTTGCTGTTGAGAAAGGCAGAAACAGGGTAGAGGCAATCTCCTGAAAAAATCCTAAATCCGAAATTCTAAACTCTAAACAAGACCAAATGTCATTCCCGCGAAAGCGGGAATCCAGTAAAAGAGAGCATTCTTCAAGGTTCTGGATTCCTGCCTCCGCAGGAATGACAAAAATGTGATGTAAAGTTGGTTACAAAAATAGTTTAAATAGCAGAAGCGTCACGACTGCTCCCATAAGGCTTCCGAGAGATACCTCCCACCAGTTATGAACCTTGGCTGTAACCCTGCTCTGAGCGATTATTACAGCGAGGATAAAAGACAGCAGGGACGCGGTAAAGCTCGATGTTATGAAGGTTATTGCTATCCAGGCCGAAAATGCAAGCGCGGCATGGCCGCTCGGCATTCCGCCTCTCAATGGCCGCCCTTTTCCGGAATACGCCTTTGTTATTACAACCAGGATAAGGACTATTATCAATGAGATAATAGCAATCTCTTCTTTTGAGTGTTTTGCGATGTAGAGCCCTTGATGGAAAATATCACGGATGTAAGGGGATAAGACTATGTATCCGACAACTGCGGCTCCGAATGCAGTTACGAACACCGCGCCTGCAGCGATATCTTTTACTATGCGTGCCTTTTCGGTGTGGTTAGGGGATATGATGTCAACTATCGCCTCTATCGCTGTATTAAACATCTCTGATAGAAGTACTGCTATCACAGAGAGCGAGATTAACATAAATTCTATTCGTGAAACGCCAAGGATATAACTTACAAGAAGAACTGTGGCAGCGCTGTAGAAGTGATACCTCAGATGCCGCTGCGTTCTGGCAGCATGAAGAATCCCTTCTATTGCAAAGTCCGCGCTCTTTATCAATTTCCTGAGAGGCATATCATATCTCCGGTTTTTTATATTCTATAAGATTGTCCAAAATTTTGTTTCTTCACAATATTGTCCTCTAAAGTATATAATAGTTGCATCTAATTTGAGATTATGGGAGGTTCTATGAAGATATTGGAAGGCGAACTTCAGGCAAAGGGATTAAAGTTTGCGATAGTTGTAAGCAGGTTCAATGACTTTATCACGAGCAAACTCCTTGACGGAGCGAAGGATGCGCTGTTGAGACATGGAGCAAAGGAGGAAGACATAGATATCGCAAGGGTGCCGGGTTCATTCGAGATTCCTCTGATTGCAAAAAAACTTGCATCAAAAGGAACATATAATGCGGTCATATGCCTCGGCACAGTCATCAGGGGCGCAACCCCTCACTTTGAGTATGTTGCGGCTGAGGTGTCAAAGGGCGTTGCTGCGGCGTCGATGGAGACAGGAGTTCCGATTGCATTCGGAGTAATCACATCCGATACAATCGAACAGGCAGTTGAGAGGGCCGGAACAAAGAGCGGCAACAAGGGATGGGATGCAGCAATAACAGCCATAGAAATGGCGCAGCTATTAAAAAAGTTATGAGTTTAAAGTTAAAAATGAAAAGTTTTAAAATCCAAAACTCTAAACTCTCAACTTTCAATTTTTCACTTGTCGTTATGTTATGAAACGGCGCAAGGCAAGGGAGTATGTCCTTCAGTTTCTCTTCCAGTCTGATTTCGGGAACAAAAGCGACACAGGCAGGAGCCTTAAGCAGTTCTGGGCTGACAAAGAAAAAGACGATGAAGTCAAAAAATTTGCAACAGAGATTATCAAGGGCACTCTTTCCAGCCTCGACGAAATAGACTCGGTAATTAACAAGTCGGCAGAACACTGGGTAATCCAGAGGATGGCTGCTGTTGACAGGAACATATTAAGGTTTGCCGTTTATGAACTCCTGCACCGAAAAGATATTCCAACAGCGGTGACAATAAACGAAGCCATAGAAATTGCGAAGAGATATTCAACATCCGAATCGGCGGCATTTATAAACGGCATTCTGGACAAAATTGCCAAGGGAATAAAATCTCAGCAGAAAAAGGCGTAATGGGCCGAGATTATGTTGTTCCGAAAAATAGACATAGAAAGTTGTCATTGCGAGGATTCCTCGTCTGTCATTGCGAGCGAAGCGAAGCAATCTCTTATGACAGACTCGGAACAGGCTCCGCAATCTCGCCTTTTGAGATAAGATTGCCACGAACCCTTCGGGTTCTCGCAATGACAGGCAATTCAAGCGTTTATAGTTCTATGTCTTTTTTCGGCTGTTATTAATGATGGAAAAATTGAGATTATACAGGGTAGAATATGACATTCTTTTATGTAATTTTTAATAGAAGGAGATAATTATGATACCGCGTTATACAAGGCCGGTTATGGGAAAACTTTGGGAGCCTGAGAGCAGGTTCCAGAAATGGCTTGATGTCGAGATTGCTGTTTGCGAGGCATGGGCAGAGCTTGCGGAGATCCCTGTTGATGCAGTCGTAAAAATAAAGAAAAAGGCAAAGTTCGATGTAAAAAGAATTGACGAAATAGAAGGTGTTGTTAAACACGATGTTATTGCATTCCTCACATCAGTCGCAGAAAATGTAGGCCCTGAGTCAAGGTTCATCCACAAAGGGCTTACATCATCCGATGTTGTTGATACAGCTCTCTCGCTTCTCATGAAAGAGGCGGCAGACATTATTCTTAAAGACCTAAAGGAACTGATGTCTGTTCTTAAGAAGCAGGCATACAAATATAAAAATACGCCTGCTATAGGAAGGAGCCACGGAGTCCATGCAGAGCCAATGACCTTCGGACTTAAATTTGCTCTCTGGCATGAGGAAATGAAGAGGAACATCGTTCGGATGAAGAGGGCTAAGGATGTGATAGGCATAGGCAAATTTTCCGGCGCTGTCGGCACATTTTCGAATATACCTCCAAAGATTGAAGAGAAGGCATGTAAAAAACTCGGACTGAAGCCTGAACCTGTTGCAACGCAGGTTGTGCAAAGAGACAGACACGCAGAATACCTCACAACTCTCTCGCTTATTGCAGGGTCAATAGAAAAAATCTCTGTTGAGATAAGGCATCTCCAAAGGACAGAAGTTCTTGAGGCAGAGGAGCCGTTCACAAAAGGGCAGAAGGGTTCATCAGCAATGCCCCATAAGAGAAACCCTGTCGGATGCGAGAACCTCTCCGGCCTTGCGAGGCTTGTCCGTTCAAATGCAATGGCAGGGCTTGAAAACATTGCCTTATGGCATGAGCGCGATATCTCACATTCATCTGTTGAGCGGGTGATTATTCCCGACAGCACGATACTTGTTGATTATATGCTTAACAGATTAAAGGGAATCCTTGACGGCCTTCACGTATATCCTGACAGGATGCTTAAAAATATGAACTGCAGTTATGGCCTCTATAATTCACAGAGAGTTCTCCTTGCATTAACGGGCAAGGGAATGAGCCGTGAGGATGCATATGAACTTGTCCAGAGGAATGCTATGCAGAGCTGGAAGAAGGGGATAGAGTTCAAAAAATTATTATTGAAAGATAAAGATGTCAAAAAATACCTCTCATCAAAAGAAATAAAAAAAATCTTCGACCTCAAATATTACCTCAAGAATGTGGATTATATTTTTAAGAGGGTGTTTGGATAGCTGAGTTCAACGCCTGATATTGTATAGAGAAGATAAAATCAATGAGGGGCAGGCTTGAGTTCGACATGAGCCGACGAGATAAGGCGCCGTTAAATCATATCGCTTAGTGCTGTACAACCCTTTCTCTATGTTATGCTATCATTAAAATTATGAAAAAACTGGCAGTTTTAATATTCATCATTATCCTTCTCCCCTTATCCCTCAGTGCGGGAGTAAAGGAATATAAACTTGACAACGGGCTAAAAGTTCTGGTCATTGAAGACCATAAGGTTTCGCTGGCGACTTTTCAGATATGGTATCGGGTCGGCTCAAGGGATGAGCCTGCGGGAAAAAGCGGCGTAAGCCATCTGCTTGAGCATATGATGTTCAAAGGCACTCCAAAATACGGCTCTAAGGCATTTTCAAAGATGGTGAAGAAAAAAGGCGGGGTTGACAATGCATTTACAACCAAGGATTACACGATGTATTATCAGACGCTTGCATCAGACAGGATAGACATATCAATAGAGCTTGAGGCTGACAGGATGCAAAACCTTATCCTTGATCCAAAAGAGGTTATTGCAGAAAGAGATGTCGTGATGGAAGAGCGGAGGATGCGGTATGAGGATGACCCTCAGAACTCATTATACGAAGAGGTGTTGGCTGCTGCATTTAAGTCTCATCCGTATCACTGGCCTGTGATAGGCTGGATGTCCGACATTTCTTCAATAGAAAGAGATGGCCTTCTCAGTCATTACAAGGCATATTATTCGCCTGACAACGCAGTGATTGTTGTTTCAGGAGATGTTCAGGCAGATGAAATTATCAAAAAGATAAAGGCATCTTTCGGAAACATTTCTCCAGCATCCGGCAGAACGGTTGTCACCTCAAAAGAAACCGAACAGAAAGGCGAGCGGAGAATAAGCCTTAAAAGAGAGGCAGAACTGCCTTATATAATTGCCGTATATCACACACCAAGTTTTCCCCATCCCGACAGTTACGCTCTTGAGGTGCTTGGAATGATTTTATCAGGCGGCAAAAGCTCAAGGCTTTACAGGTCCATAGTCTATGAAAAAAAATTAGCCATCAGCGCTTCTGCTGACTACAGCGGTTTTAATAAAGACCAGTATCTTTTTTTATTTGATGCAACAGCAGCGCCCGGCAAAGACATAAAGGATGTTGAAAACGCGCTGTATGCCGAGATAGAAAAGATAAAGAAGGAACTGCCGTCAGAACGTGAAGTGCAGAAGGCAAAGAACCAGATTGAGGCGTCGTTTGTTATGGGACAGGACTCAATATATTATCAGGCACAGATAGCAGGGATGTTTGAGATGCTTGGAAATTGGAAGCTTAAGGAGCAGTACCTTGAAAACATAAAGAAAGTAATGCCTGAGGATGTAAGCAGGGTTGCAAAAAAATACTTCCATGAAGATAACAGGACAGTGGGAATATTAATTCCGACGAAAAATTCAAAATGAAAAATCCAAAATTCAAAAAAATAATAATTTCTTCAATAATTTTTAACTTTGCACTTTTAACTTTTAACTTTCCGTTACATGCTCTTGATGTAAACAAAAAGATTCTTCCTAACGGGCTTACGGTTCTGCATTCTGAAAAGCACAATCTGCCTATTGTCATGATTACCATGATCGTAAAAGCCGGGCTGCTTGACGAGCAGAAAGAAAAGGCAGGGCTTGCTCATCTTACGGCAGAACTTCTTGATGAAGGAACTAAAAACAGAAAATCAGCAGAGATAAGCGAAGAGATTGAATTTATAGGCGCAGGGCTTGACGCCTCGGCAGGAGGCGATTACACAACGATAACGCTATCCGTGCTTAAAAAAGACATAGAAAAGGGTTTTGAGCTTTTTTCCGATATAATCCTGAACCCTGTATTCCCTCAGGAAGAAGTTGAAAGGAAAAGAGAACTGATAAAAGGCTCTCTGAAACAGAAGGAAGAAGACCCTTCTTTCCTTGCAGAGCGTTCATTTAAAAAAGAGGCCTTCGGAGAACATCCTTACGGCAGGCTTGTGGAAGGCTCGACAGAAACCCTTTCAGAAATAACAAGGGAAGACCTTTTGAGGTTTCATTCAAAATATTTCATCCCCAATAATGCAATGCTTTCAGTTGTCGGAGACCTTACACCGGGCGAATTAAACTCTCTCATTAAAAAATATCTTGATCCGTGGAAAATAGCTGAACTGCCCGAGAAAAAAATCCATCCCATGAACGAGGAGAAAACAAAAAAGGCCGTGAAGATAGACAAAGACGTTACACAGGCGACTATAATCATCGGGCATCTCGGAATAAGCAGGGACAATCCTGATTACTATGCTGTTTCTGTTATGAACTACATACTCGGCAGCGGCGGTTTTTCATCAAGGCTTATGCAGAAGATACGAGACGAACTGGGACTTGCTTATGATGTCAGAAGTTTTTTTACCGCAAGCAAGGAAAAGGGTTTATTCCAGGCGGAAGTACAGACAAAAAATGAATCGGCAAATACAGCTACGGAAGAGATATTGAAACAGATAGGAAAAATCAGAGAGGAGAAAGTCTCTGACGAGGAACTTTCAGGAGCAAAAGATTACCTTACAGGGAGCTTTCCAAGAAGGCTTGACACCAGCAGGAAGATTGCGGATTTCCTTGCAACGGTCGAGTTTTATAATCTTGGCTTAGATTATGCGGAGAAATACGTTTCTTTCATAAATGCGGTAACCAAAGAAGATGTGCAGCGGGTTGCCGGAAAATATCTTGATGCGGAAAATTTTGTGCTGATTGTTGTGGCTAATCAGAAGAAGGCTGAACTGAAATATTAAGTAATTCCCTGCATTTCTCTTGTCAATTCATTCCCTATAACGTTATAATGCCCAATAAAGTAAAAACAAAACTTAAAATTCAAAATTCAAAATAATGGAGCTCTTGCAAAAGTCTCAAAAATTCCCTCTCCCCTTGTGGGAGAGGGTTAGGGTGAGGGGGGAAAAATAAGAATTATCAATGAGTTTTATCTCACCCTCCCCTTAATCCCCTCCCATCAAGGGAGGGGAAACATACTTTTGCAAGAGGCTCAATGGATTCGATATTTTTAATTTTGCTTTTTAAGTTTTGAACTTGTAATTATGGCGTTTAAAGATATTATAGGACAGAAGAAAGCGATTAATATCCTGCTTGGCACAATGGCCAGGAACAGGATTCCTTCAGCATATCTTTTTGCCGGCGAATCAGGAATAGGCAAAAAGCTCACTGCGATTAACCTTGCAAAGACTTTGAACTGCCTGAAGCCAAAAACCCCGATTGACTGTTGTGATGAGTGCCCTTCTTGCAAGAAAATAGACTCGCAGACACACCCTGATTTTCTCATGGCAGCGCCTGAAAAGGGAGAGATACGGGTCGATGAAATAAGAATGATTGAAGAGGTTATTTCACTTGCGCCTTACGAGGGAAAGAGAAAAGTCGTGATTGTTGATGACGCAGAGACAATGAACCCGTCTGCCGCAAATGCATTTCTTAAAACACTCGAGGAACCTCCTCCTCAGAGCATCATAATTCTTATCTCAGCAAGCCCTGACAGGCTGCCTGAAACAATAAGGTCAAGATGCTCAAGGATAAATTTTTCACCTCTGGCTCCTGAGCAATGTAAAGAGGTCATAAGGGCCATTGACAATCAGGATACGGAGATTACCGATTCCCAACTGTCAACTCTTTCAAGGCTTTCCATGGGAAGGCCCGGACTCGCAGTCTCAAGCGACCTCATGGAAGAGAGGGACTGGTTTTTCAATCTTTTCGGGGAAATGTCAGGAGGCAGAAATAAAGAGACATGGGCAGACAAGGAAGAGATGGAATTATGGTTTAATAAGGCATTCATTCTTTTAAGGGATATTGCTGTATTAAAGATAACAGGGAAAAGCGGCATGCTGATAAATACAGACCTTAAAGACAGATTTACTGAGATGAGCAAAACGATAGAGATGAAAGATATAATAGATATTTACGGCAGGCTGTCATTTTTGAAGGGTTATCTTGGCTTTAACCTGAACAAATCAATTACATGGAATTACGTAACAATTATAATGCAGAATTTAAAATTAAAAACCGGAGCTAAGTAATGGATAAGTTTAATTCTTGCTGCTTAATCTCTGTATTTATGAGGGAATAAATGCCTGACGTTATTGGAATAAGATTTAAGGACTGCGGAAAGATTTACGACTTTGAGGCCAATGGTTCAGGCGCGGAATTTAAAAAAGGAGACTGCGTAGTAGTTGAGTCTGACCTTGGCTTGAGCATAGGGAGCGTAATTATAGGGAGGCGCACAGTTGAAACATCTTCCAGAGAACTAAAGAAAGTGCTGAGAAAAGCAACAGAGGAAGACTTTAAGCAAAAACAGGACAACGAGGCTTTTGAGAAAGAGGCGAAGGATTATTGCATTGAGAGGATTATGGCGAGGGGACTTCCGATGAAGCTTGTGTTTACGGAATCTACTCTGGACAAAAAACGAATAGTTTTTTATTTCACAGCGGACGGGAGAATAGATTTCAGGGAGCTTGTAAAAGACCTCGCTGCAAAGTTCAAGACGCGCATAGAGATGAGACAGATAGGTGTAAGGGATGAGGCAAAGATAGTCGGAGGGTTTGGAATGTGCGGCAGAGAACTATGCTGCAAGACATTTCTTACGTCATTTGAGCCAATATCCATCAAAATGGCAAAACAGCAGGAACTCGTGCTTAATATGAGCAAGCTGTCAGGAATCTGCGGCAGGCTTATGTGCTGCCTGAGCTATGAAATTCCTGATGAATCAGCCGGGATTCAACCCAAGGATGAGATAATGGTCATGGAAGAGAACACGCCTCTTGAGGATGAAAGAGAAGGTGCGTCTCAACCGGAAACCGTAATAGAAACTGTTTCGAGACATATAGAAACACCAGCCCCTGCTCCCCAGAGCGCTGCCCCTGCTTCTCCTGATAAACCTCAGACAGAAACTGCCAAGGAAAATACAGCAGGACAAAAACAAGAGACCGGGCAGGAACACAGAAAGCGCAAAAGGTGGCGCTGGAGAAAATTCCATAAAAAATGATAAAGCCCGTCTATAAGAACCCTTAAATGAAACAGAGATTCTACGTTACAACTCCTATCTACTATGTCAATGATATCCCGCACATAGGCCACGCATATACAACCATTGCAGCGGATATTCTCTCACGATACAACAGACTGCAAGGAAAAGAAGTTTTTTTTCTTACAGGCACAGACGAACATGGCCAGAAGGTGGAAAAGGCAGCCGCGGAAAAGAAACGCACCCCGAAGGAACATGCAGACATCATGGTGGACAATTTCAGGAATCTTTGGAAAAGGCTGAACATATCCAATGACGCATTTATCCGGACAACTGATGACGCACACATCAAGAGTGTGCAGGGACTTCTTCAGATGCTCCGGGACAGAGGAGAGATTGAAAAAAGGGAATACTCCGGCTGGTACTGCACTCCTGATGAGCGTTTCTGGACTGAAAAGGACCTGGTGGAAGGCAACTGTCCCGACTGCGGCCGGCCTGTTGACCGGATACATGAAGAGAACTATTTCTTCCTCATGTCGAAATATCAGGAAAGGCTCATCAAATATATAGAAGAGAACCCCTCCTACATACTCCCTGACACGAGGAGAAATGAGGTTCTCGGATTTCTGAGGAATAATGTCCTCGGAGACCTCTGCATCTCAAGGCCAAAGAGCAGACTTTCATGGGGAATTCCATTGCCGTTCGATGAAAACTTTGTCACCTATGTCTGGTTTGATGCCTTGGTAAACTATTTTTCGGCAACAAAATATCTTGCTCCAACCACTCTCAACTCTCAACTCTTAACTCTTAACTCCGGAGATTGGTGGCCTGCTGACCACCATCTTGTGGGAAAGGATATCCTTACTACCCATGCTGTGTATTGGTCCACAATGCTCATGGCATTAAACCTTCCCCTTCCAAAAAACATCTTCGCGCACGGGTGGTGGACAGTTCATGGAAAGAAGATGTCAAAGTCTCTCGGAAACATGGTCGACCCCAATGCCCTGGTCGAAAAATACGGTGTGGATGCCCTGCGGTATTTCCTGTTCCGCGAGGTGCCTTTCGGGCTTGACGGAGATTTTTCAGAGCAGGCGCTCATTAACCGTATAAATACAGACCTCGCAAATGACCTCGGCAACCTCGTAAGCAGATTCAGTGCAATGGCAGAGAAATATTTTGGAGGAGCAATTGATATTGGAAGCATAGATGCAAGCGCATCAAGTGAGCTTGAAGAGCAGTGCGCTTATGCACATATGAATGTGCACAGAAA
This sequence comes from Nitrospirota bacterium, assembly GCA_016195565.1. NCBI lineage: Bacteria > Pseudomonadati > Nitrospirota > Nitrospirota bacterium. Next base: position 46,104 of record JACPZK010000002.1, read on the forward strand.
AGAATATTGGTCCCATCTGCACTTCAGCCTGATGCTTGAAAATATCTGGAATATAATCGGAGAGGCGAATAATTATATAGCAAGGAAAGAGCCGTGGAAACTCGCAAAAGAGAATACGGATCAATTGAAAATCGTTATGTTCAATATCTGGAATGCCTTGCGAATCACAGCGCTCTCGCTTTATCCTTTTATGCCCGATACCGCCGGGAAGATATGGATACAGCTTGGCTTAAAATCTTTGGTTGATGAGGCAAGACAGTACAGCCCTGAAATTTTTGAATGGGACTGGAAACCATCATATGAAATAAAAGTCTCTAAAGCAGAACACCTTTTCCCGAGAATTGAGACAAAGAAATAAGTATGGTGAATAGGTGAATCGTTTGCAAACTGCTGACTATATTATTCAGGCTGATTATATCATCACAATGGACAAAGACCAGACTGTCCTGAGGAACGGCGCACTTGCTATTCTGGAAGGAAATATCTCGGATATCGGTGATTATGATACCGTCTCAAAAAAATATTCCTCAAAAAATATAATCACCGGCAAAAACACGGCAGTGCTACCGGGACTAATAAACACGCACACCCATGCGGCAATGGTTTATTTCAGGGGCATGGCAGACGACCTGCCATTAAAGGAATGGCTTGAGGAACATATCTGGCCTGCTGAGAATAAGTGGCTCAGCCCTGAATTTGTATCCGATGCAACAGAGTTGGCCTGTCTTGAGATGCTTAAGGCTGGGATTACAACATACAATGACATGTATTTTTTTGAGGATGCCTCAAGCATAGCTGCGAAAAAAATCGGCATGAGGGCTGTTCTTGGCGCAGGAATAGTTGACTTCCCCACAATTGCAGGCAATTCGGCAGATGAATATTTAAGCAAGGCGGAAAGATTTATAAAGGAATGGCAAGGCGATGATTTGGTTGTGCCGTGCATTGCGCCTCATTCAGCTTACGCATGCAGCCCTGAGACTCTCAAAAAAGTAAAGGAACTTTCCGATAAATACAATGTCATGATTCACACGCATCTCTCAGAGACAAAGTGGGAGGTTGAAGAGATAAAGGGGAAATACGGCTTAACTCCTGTTGAGCATCTAAAAAAAATCGGCCTTCTTGATGAGAACATTATTGCAGCCCACTGCGTCTGGGTTGATGAAAAAGATATAGAGGCTATTGCAAAACATAAAGTCGGAGTTTCTCACTGCATAGAGAGCAATCTCAAGCTGAGTTCAGGCATTGCGCCTGTGCCTGAGATGCTTAGGGCAGGCGTAAAGGTAAGTCTCGGAACAGACGGGGCTGCAAGCAATAATGACCTTAATATCCTGAGCGAGATGTCAACTGCCGCAAAAGTGCATAAGGCGGTCTCAAATGACCCTACTGTTCTGGATGCAAAAAAAGCTTTGCTCATGGCGACAAAATGTGGCGCTGATGCCCTTGGACTTGGAGGCATTACAGGCAGCCTTGAGAAAGGCAAGGCGGCAGACATAGCGATAATAAATCTGAACAAACCTCATCTTACGCCTTTGTATGATATTTATTCACACATAGTCTATTCGGCGCGGGCATCAGATGTAGAGACAGTATTTGTTAACGGGAAACTTGTTGTTGATAAAGGCAGGCTCTGCACTGCTGATGAAGAGGAGATATTATCTAAAGCCAGAGATTGGCGGGGAAAGATTAGAATACAAGGGCGACCCTAAGGGAAGGGTGTATTAAAGAAACTCAGGCAACAGGCTCATCAGCCTCCAGCGCTTAAAGCCGTTTTCAGTCACATACGCCCACTTCTGAAGGTCCAGCAGAGTCTTCATTCTATATGAAGAAAGGGAATAGTAGTCTATTTCTACTTCAACCTGAGCAGTGCCGTTTTCTTCATCATACTGTATTCGTAAGATGCGGCGGTCTACCACTTTAATATTCTTCGCCGCTTTTACCCTTGCGCTGAATTCCTTTGCAATGCTCTCCGAGGCAAAAAAGCCTGCGGCATCAAAACTCTGCGAAGACAAAAACTTATTATACTTGTTGATACTGTCATCAAATTCCACACGCACAGACATCGCGGGCATACAAGCAGAAAGTGCAATTGCAGCAAGCATACTCCAGAAAATAATCCTGATTTTATTTTTCATAGGTATTTTACATCTCCCTTCTTCCCTCAAGCGCCTTGCTTAAAGTTACCTCGTCGGCAAATTCAATATCGCTTCCGATGGGAAGGCCGTATGCAATTCGTGTAACTTTTACACTGAAGGGCTTCAGGACATCTTTTATATACTGTGCCGTCATCTCTCCTTTTGTATTCGGATTCGTCGCAAGTATTACCTCTGCTACGCTGTCGCCTCTCACCCTTTCCACAAGCTCGGCTATCTTTAGTCTGTCCGGCATCATCCCGTCTATAGGCGAGATTGAACCGAGAAGGACATGATAAAGGCCGTTAAATGCCTTTGCCCTTTCAACGACAAGGATGTTGCTCGGCTCCTCCACAATGCATATCTTTGTTCTGTCCCTTGACTCGTCCCTGCATATACTGCACACCTCTGTATCCGTAATGTTAAAACACCTGCTGCAGAACCTTGCCTTTTCCTTCACATCATTAATAGCTTTGGCTATGTCTTTTGCGCTTTCTTCAGACAGCGTAAGTATGAAAAAGGCAAGCCTCTGCGCGGTCTTTCTTCCTATCCCCGGGAGTTTTGTAAGTTCGTTTATGAGGTTTTCTATTATTCCCTGCGCCATAATCACCAAGCCTCTTTAGAATATCGTTTACAATCTTTCGTTGTCAATAGAAGCGCTTCTTAAAAAAACGATACTGGTTTTCTTCTACGCAAAATGTAAAATATACGAGGCTATTTCAGCGGCTATTGTATCGCTAAAAATGGTGCGCAGTTATTTTGCTTTAACAACAAGCACAGGACAATGGGAAAGACCGACCACCCTCTCGGAAACGCTGCCCATTAGAAGCTTTTCAATACCGGTTCTGCCATATGTCCCCATGATAATTATATCCACACTCTTCTCCATTGCTGTCTTTAAAATCATCTCGTATCGTCTTCCTACTATCGTAAGCGGTTCTATCTCAACGCCTTGCTCTTTAGCCTTTTCCATCACCCTTTCCACATTTGCCTGTGCACGTGGCAGATCACTGCCGGTAGGGGCAACGGAAAGGGCAAAGGTTTTTTTGACCTTGGGATAGCATCTTTTGCTCATGCTGACGGCCTCTCTCTCAGCTACTTCACAGTATTTTGAGCCGTCTGTGGCGACCATTATATTGTCCACCTTTATCTCTGAATCCTTTGGCACCACAAGAACCTTGCATGGGGAGTACCCTATCACTTTTGCAGTCACACTTCCCATGAGAATCTTTTTGAGACCCGTTCTCCCACGCCTGCCCATAACAATTACATCGCTCTTTATCTTCTCTGCCTCCTCTACTATCGCCTTATACGGCTGGTCCGTCCTCCTTACAATAACCTCGCATTCGACGTTATCCTGCGCAGCCATCTTCCTTATCCTGTCCAGATGCTCCTTTGCGGCAATTTCCATTTTTTCCACAATTTTTGGGCCTTCTGTCTCAAGCTCGGGATTGACCTCCAACACATAAATCACCGAAAGCTTTTCAATGCATGATTTTGCCCGATAAATTGCCTCTTTTATTGCGCCTTCACTGTATTCTGAGCCGTCTGTAGCGAGGAGAATATTTTTAAGCGGCCCCATGTAATCCATTCTGTTGCTCATATCAATGCCCTCCTGCTTTTAATATGCCGCTTGCTGCAAGGAGCAAGACAGCCACTTCAAGCGCTGCAATTACAACATATGAAGTGTCTTTTTTCCTAATAAGTATAGGCAATATAACGAGATAACATAAAATGCTCAGGCCTCCAAGCATCGCTATTCCAACAAAGTTGAGATAATCCCCATTGCCCGCCAGTTTGATCCAGCCCCAGCCGGTCGGCACATTGAATGCCTGATTGAAATCGTGAGCTCTCATGCTCCAGTATGCTATCTTTGAACCCGGAGGAGTTTTAGAAAGGTCCCCGATAGGTATGTAACTTGGCAGCAATCCTGATATATAGACGATAAAGAAAACTATAAGCAGGGCAAGCCCAATCCACATCCCGCTATTTAAAACACCTGCATATGCAAGCTGTTCTTCCGATACTTTTTTCTTATCTTCTGTCATCTTATCCTCCTATTTCCAGATCTCAAGGCCTTTTAGAAGTGCCCTGAGCCCTGCAAAAAACAACAGGCCGATAACCATCGATTTAATGGCCTTAGGTTTTGACTTTACAAGTATCTTAACGCCTACAATCGAGCCGAGCATTATGCCGACAATCGAAGGCACAACAATCATCGGTAATACTGCACCCTGATTGAGATAAACCCATGCTGCTGAAGTGTCAGTTATGGAAAGAAGAAATTTGCTTGTTGCAACAGATATTTTAAGCGGGGCTCCCATCAATAAGTTTAAAACAGGGACATTGGCCCAGCCGGCGCCAAGTCCGAACATGCCGGCCATTACACCGATGACTATAAATAGAGCCAACCCCTGAGGAGTTCTATGAACCTGCCACTCAATGTCTTTTCCCAAAGATTCTTCTCTATATATCCCCATAATATGAAGGCTTTGTGACAGATTATCCGGTTTCGCAACATTGGGGAAGTCGGACTTCTTAGCTGTGACCATAATCGCTACAATGAACAGTATTGTCGCTCCGAGAAGGGTATTGACCACGTTTGGTTTGAGAGCAAGACCGATCATTGCACCAACGATTGCGGCTGACGATGCGATAAGCGCCACCGGCAATGCCAAGCGAAGGCTCGCGAGGTTTCTTCTCAAGAGGCCCGGCCCGGCTGCGAGAGCTCCCGCAAGAGCAACGAGCAACCCGGCGCCCCTTACAAAATCAATATTGAACGGGAAAAAACCGCCTATGATGGGGACAAAAAGAACGCCTCCTCCAACACCTCCAAGAACAGCAAGGATGCCTAAGATAAAGGTAACAACAAATAAAGCCAAGGGCCAAACCCACCATGGAGCGGTTGATGCTGAAGCGGTTTCCTTTGCAACCTCCTGAGTTTCTGACGCAAAAGCAGATATGCTGACGCATATAGCCATTATTGAAAGAACAACAATCAAAATCTTTAAAACTTTCCTTGAATGAATCAATTCATTCCCTCCTTGCCTCAAAAATATTGTTTCATTTAGCAATGACGTGTTTAATTATTGAAACGGTTTATATATTAACTCCATGACATTCAGAGGGTCAAGAGAAAGCGGATATTAAATTTTTATGAACCTATAAGAATACATTTGCTTCATGTTTTATCCGGCCTTTTCTCCCGCCATTTGTAATATGTCTCTCCGAAAAATATTGCCGCAGCCGCAAGGATAATCCCTGCGATGACATCCACAACATAATGATACCGGCAATAGACGGTGGAGAATAGCAGAAGGCTTACAACAGGCAGATAAATCAGGAATAGAGTTCTCTTGTATTTATATGCAAGATACAGCACTGTCAGCGCAACGCCTGTATGCCCGCTCGGGAACGCATCACGTTTTATGCCTTCAAGCCTGTTCAACAGATTCTGCATCGGCTCCGCCATAAAAAATCCTTCGAGCCTCTGCGTCTGTAAATGAGCAAGCGCAAATCTCGGGCCGAGCGCAGGCCAGATTATATAACCAAGATATGAGAGGTAAAAACAGAACAGGATAAGAAACAGCGACCTGTCAAACTCTTTTCTCTGGTTGTTCCTTAGCAGCGCTATACCGAAAACCACAGGCAGAAAATAATATGTAGAGTATGCTGTCTGAAGAATGTCCGTCAGAAATGGATTCATTATTGCTTCAAGCATGACAGTAGGATGGTTGCCGAAAATCATGTAATCAAGCCTTACAAGCAGCGGGTCTATATCCCTGGGATTTACGTAATGGACAACCCATTCAAGACTGTCAAAGAGTATGATGACGCATATTATCGGAAATACAAGGTCATAAGTTATTCTCAGGAATCTGTTCCTGTCCCTGAATCTTATAATTATGAATTGCGAAATAAGGAGTGCGGTGTATATTGAGATTAAGAGCAGTCTCTTCGGAATAGCAGAGTTAAATGCGATTGTGAGCAGCAGTAATATGCTGACAAATACCACTGTCACAGCATCAGCAGGCCTTAAATTAAATAACTTTTTCATTCAATTTTAATAAAGGCAGGAACCCTGCCTTTTTATTCATCAGCGGCTACAATTTGCTGAGCGCCCTTATTTTTGCCTTCTCTTTTTTAGAAAGCCTTCTGGGGCTTCCCTTTTTAGGCACTTCATATTCATCTTCGTCAATCAGGTCAAATTCGCCTGTCTCAACCCTTAAGGGCTTTTCAAGTATATCCGAGAACTCACCTGATGAGACAACAGCAGAGCCATTTGCCCATGCATGGTCAGCAATCTCCCTGTCAGAGGTTATAACAATCCACTGTTTTTTTTCAGAGGATATGATTCTTTTTATCACGGCATCTGCCTTTTCTCCGAGCCTTGAGTAGATTACTTTGATACCCCCTATTACTGAATGGGACTCATCACCGCTTCCGCTTTTCCATCCGTCAAATACAACAGTGATTTCATGCCCTTTTATTTTCCTGTATTCAGCAAGCCGCTCCACAAGCCTCTGCCTCTGGCTTTCAAGGTCTCTGTGGTGTATGCCGATGAGATTGTAACCGTCTATAAGAATGTGAGAAATAGCGCCCTCCCTTTATTTCTGTTTCTTTCCGTCATTCCGCACTTGATGCGGAATCCAGAATTCGCTGTTTTCACAATGCCAACGTCTGGATTCCTGCTTCCGCAGGAATGACAGAACTGTGTAGCTAAGGTATTTTACATTGTATAATATACTTTATGTTTAAAGACCGTGATTATGACGTAATTGTTGTCGGCGCTGGACACGCGGGATGTGAGGCTGCGCTTGCTTCCTCGCGAATGGGTCTTTCCACATGCCTTTTCACCATTAACCTTGATACAATCGCGCAGATGCCGTGCAACCCTGCAATAGGAGGCTTAGCAAAAGGGCATCTCGTCAGAGAGATAGACGCCCTCGGCGGGGAAATGGCAAAGATAACTGACAGCGCAGGAATTCAGTTCCGGATACTGAATAAGTCAAAGGGCCCTGCTGTGTGGTCCTTGAGGGCACAGGCAGACAGGGTCTTGTATAAACTTGCAATGAGAAAGGTTCTTGAGTTTCAAAAAAATCTTGATATAAAGCAGGCATTCGTAGATGAAATTACTGTGGAAGACGGAAAAGTAAAAGGCATTCTTACCTCATTGGGGATATTCTACGGAGCTAAAGCTGTTATAGTGACAACAGGGACCTTCCTCAAGGGATTAATGCACATAGGTTTTGAGAACTTCTCTGCGGGCAGGGCAGGAGAGTTCCCTTCTATCGGCTTATCAGAATCATTAAAAAAACTCGGCCTTGAGATGGGACGGCTTAAGACAGGAACTCCTCCGCGGCTTGACGCAAAGACAATAGATTTTTCAAAGACAGAGCCGCAGTATGGGGATGATCCTCCTGTTCCGTTCTCCCACAGCACAGGGAAGATAACGAATCCGCAGCTTCCCTGTTTTATAACATATACGAATCCTGAAACTCACTCGGTAATCCGCGAAAATTTGGACCGTTCACCTCTTTACAGCGGAAAGATACAGGGAGTCGGGCCGAGATACTGCCCTTCAATAGAAGATAAGGTTATACGCTTTTCCGAAAAGCCGAGGCATCAGGTCTTCCTTGAGCCTGAGGGGCTGGAGACAAAAGAATATTATGCAAATGGAATATCCACAAGCCTTCCTTATGATGTACAGGTAAGACTCGTGCGGACGATTCCTGGACTTGAACATGCAGAGATAATGAGGCCGGGCTATGCCATTGAATATGACTTTGTGTATCCTACACAGCTCAAGCACAATCTTGAGACGAAACGCATTGGCGGGCTTTGCCTTGCAGGACAGATTAACGGGACTTCCGGATATGAGGAGGCGGCAGCGCAGGGTCTGATGGCAGGGATTAATGCATCGCTGAAAATTCAGGGAAAAGAACCTTTAATACTTGAAAGGCATGAGGCTTATATTGGAGTTTTGATTGACGACCTCATAACAAAAGGCACCTCAGAGCCATACAGGATGTTCACCTCACGCGCAGAATACAGACTGCTTCTGAGGCATGATAATGCTGATTTGAGACTGATGGAAAAGGGGTTCAGCATAGGGCTTATCAGTGACAGTGATTTCAAAAGATTTGAAGAAAAAAAGAAACGTATCTCAGAAGAAATTGAAAGGCTTAAGAAAACAAGGCTTAACCCATCGCTGGTTAATGAGACTCTTACCGCGATTAATGCCTCTCCTGTGTCAGAAAATATAAGCCTTGAACAGCTTTTAAAAAGGCCTGAGATTGTATATAATCTTATCAGAACGCTCTCCCCCCCGGAAAAGACTTTGGCGACTGACATAGAGAATCAGGTTGAGATACAGGTAAAATACGAGGGATATATCCTCAAGCAGACAGAAATGGCAGAAAAGCTCAAAAAGATGGAAGGCAAAAAAATACCTGACAATTTTGACTATGCTTCCATAAACGGGCTTTCAACAGAGGTTCTTGAAAAACTTCAGAAGATAATGCCTGCAAACATAGGGCAGGCAGGCAGGATTCCGGGGATTACGCCGGCAGCGCTGTCGCTTCTGCTGATAAGCATAGAGAAAAGAAGAAGACATAGAGAGACGCAAAGACCCTCTTAAAACCTATGAGAATAGAAAAAAAATTCAATGTCATAAGCCTGATAATCATTGCAGTTTTTGCGGCAGCATATGTTGCTTTTTACTTTCTTGCCCATCACTTGTTTGAAGGCACAACAGCGCTCATGCTATGCCTTGCCGGCTGTTTGGCTATTGCGATAATTGCACTCATCTTCCTGAAGAAATATGTAACAAAGAACATCGTCCTGCCGCTTAAAAATATACATTCGGGCAGCTCAGCAATAATAACCGCAATCAATGAAGGAAATTTCAACAATAGGATTGATATTAAGACAGAAGATGAGTTTGAAGATCTTGCAGATAATTTTAACAGGATGTCCTCGGTATTGCAGACAAGAGAAGCAGCGCTTAAAGATGTATCAGAAAAGGAACAGAACGTCATACGGTCCCTTACAATGCTTTCTGAGATGATGGGATTCATAACCTCAGAACTTAAATTTGAATCAATTCTCCAGACATTTCTTGAAATGACAAGAAGCCTCCTGAAGGCAGAGCACAGTGGAATTTTTATATTTGAAGGAGAATCAAAAAAGCTTAAACTTTTCAAGACTACAATTAAAGGAAATGCTCCCGTATCTCTTGACTGTGCCAGGGCAATGCTTGCAGGTCCTCTCGGAAAGGCAGCAAAAACCTCATCCGTATTAAGGATAAATGAGGCTACAGCGGAATTTCCTCCTGATCATCCGGCTGTCAGAAATTTTATGGCTGTTCCGCTTCGCTCGTCAAAAAATAAGATGTCGGCGCTCCTGGTCACAATAAACAAGAACGGCGGTTTCACTTTGGATGATGAAGACACGCTTTTCAGTTTTGCGTTTCAGGCTTTTCAGTCGCTGGTCCTTCATGAAGTGCTTGCGCGGCTTGCCGTAACAGACGGGCTTACCGGGCTATACAATCACAGGGCTTTTCAGGAAAAACTGTCTGAAGAAACAAACAGGGCAGAGAGGTATTTCAAGACATTCTCCTTAATTATGCTTGACATCGACCATTTTAAGTCTTTCAATGACATTTACGGCCATCAGACAGGAGACCTTGCATTGGAAGAAATATCAAAGATTATAAGAAACGAATTAAGAACCGTTGATTTCCCTGCAAGGTACGGCGGGGAGGAGTTTATAATTATATTGCCTGAGACAGGATGCGACGGCGCAGTGATTGTCGCAGAGAGGATAAGGCGCGCAGTAGCCGAGCATCAATTCATGTCAGAAAGCGGCGAAAGGCTATTGCTTACTATAAGCGCGGGAGTAGCATGTTATCCTACTGACGCAGCTCTGGAAGAAGACCTGATAAAAAAAGTTGACAAGGCGCTGTATTTTGCAAAGGACCGCGGCAGAAATGTGGTCTGCACTTATCAGGAAACCATCTCAGGCATAATTAAAGAAATACCCGAAGAAATATAGACGCCATTCTTAAAGACCCGGGGCTGGGGGATTCTGAACAGCGGACCTCTCTTGACTAAAAACCCTTCTACAGGCTTAAATAAGAATATGAAAAAAATAAAGACAGCGCTTATGCTTATACCTCTGATATCCGTATTATCGTGTTCGGGCAAGCCTGTGACAAAACCCGCAGAAGTATTTGACGGCCAGAAGTCCTTCGCAAAGGCAAATGAACTGATGGACAAGCAGGAGTACGAAGAGGCCAGGACCGCGCTCCTTGAGATTAAAAACAGGGACCTGACAAAAAAGTATGCTCCGATGGCGCAGCTCAGGATTGCCGATTCGTATACAAAAGAAGCAGAGCCCGACCGTGCAGTTGAAGAATACAGAAAATTTATGGATATTTACCCTGAGCATAAATACGCATCCTATGCCCAGTTCCAGATAGCGATGATTTATTTTAATCAGATAGAGGGGCCTGACCGCGGATACGGAGGAGCATCAAAGGCGCTTGAAGAATTTGAGAGGCTAAAGAGAATGTTCCCGAGAAATCCCTACAGGGATCTCATAGAGGTAAGGATTGAAAAATGCAAAAATACGATAGCGGAGCACGAATTTCTGGTTGGCACATTTTATTACAAAAAGGATTCTTACAGCGCCGCAATTAAAAGATTTCAGGGAGTGCTCCGGAAATTTCCGGAATTTAAAAAAGAGGCCGGCGTCCTGTATCATCTGGCAATGTCTCATAAAAAACTCGGGGAAAAAGACAAGGCAGAAGAATATTTTAAACTCCTCATAGAGAAGCATCCTAAAAACAGCCTTATCCCTCAGGCAAAGAAAGAGCTGTTATCCATTAAACCGTGAAGCGTAAAGCGTTAAGCGTTAAGCGCAAATCAAATCCGGAACTCTCATCGTCTGCTACGCCTCACGCCTCACGCCTCACGCCTGTTTACTATCCAGTATTGCTGAATCTTAAAGGCAAGAAAGTCATAGTTGCCGGCGGGGGCAGGGTAGCGGAAAGGAAGGCGCTGCCGCTGCTCAAGTCCGGCGCAAAGATAACAGTAATAAGCCCTGAATGCACAGGGAGGCTTAAAAAGGAGCACCTGCGAGGACACATAAAATATATCCCCCGCAGATATAAAAAGTGCGACCTTAAAAATGCATTCCTCGTCATAGCTGCTACAGACTCTAACGAAACAAACAGGAAAATCTCAGAGGACGCCCCATATCTTGTAAATGTCGTTGATAAACCTTTGCTCTGCAATTTTATAGTGCCGTCTGTCGTAAGGCGGGGCCCATTAACGATTGCTGTCTCAACATCAGGCATAAGCCCTTCCCTTGCAAGAACTATCAGGAAAGAGCTTGAAGGGATATACGGACGCGGACATGAATTTGAAAAGCATCTGAACTATATTAAAAAAATGCGTGTAAAGGCTTTATCCGGGATTAAGAACAACAAGGAAAGGATAAAATTTTTGAGAGGGCTGTCATTGAACGCATGGAAAAAACTGCGTTCATAATTTTTACAGCCCTGCAATTACTAATACAAACTCAATAAATACTTTTAGATTGTCATTGCGAGCGACCAACGGGAGCGAAGCAATCTTACTTGTAGCTATGAGATTGCTTCGTCGTTTCACTCCTCGCAATGACACCTTACTTATTGCGTTTGTATTAATGCGGTCATTAGTAATATCCCTTTCACGAACGGCCTATAAACTCTCTTAGCCATTGGTTTCTTGAAGGATGCCTTAGTTTCCGGATTGCGCCTACCTCTATCTGTCTTATCCTCTCCCGCGTAACTTCAAATTCTTTCCCTACTTCTTCGAGCGTTTGAGGCGCTGTGTCGTCTCCTATACCGAACCTTTTCCTTAAAATTTTCTGTTCCTTTTCATTGAGAGTGCAGAGAGTTTTGTCTATCTGAGCCTTCAGGTCCTTTTGTATTGCCGCATCGAGGGGAGACAACGCAGTTTTATCCTCAATAAAATCACTGAGATAGCTGTCTTCATCGTCTCCTATAGGGGTTTCAAGCGATACAGGTTCTCTTGCCACCTTTAATATACTCCTGACTTTTTCCGCCGGCAACTCCACCTTGTAAGCAATTTCCTCTGTAACAGGCTCTCTTCCAAGTTCCTGTACCAGTTCTCTTGTTGTCTTTGTTATGCGGTTTATAGTCTCAACCATATGAACCGGGATTCTTATTGTCCGCGACTGGTCTGCAATCGCTCTCGTAACCGCCTGTCTTATCCACCATGTTGCATAAGTGCTGAATTTGTATCCTCTTTGGTATTCAAACTTATCACACGCCCTCATTAAGCCTATATTGCCCTCCTGTATCAGGTCAGAAAAGCTCAACCCTTTACCCATGTATTTTTTTGCTATGCTGATAACAAGTCTCAGGTTCGCTTCTATAAGCGCTTTCTTAGCCTCAAGAATTTGCTGTTCCCCTTCCATTAGAAGCTTCAGCGTCTTTTTTGTCTCTTCCGCCTTAATGCCGAGCGCTTCTTCTTTTTTTGCCAGCTCTTCCCTGCATTCATTGTAGGCGTTAATTAGAGCTCCGGAGCCGCCCTTCAGGTTTTTCTTCGCCTTTATATCTTTGCCTATATCAGCATTAATGCCGTTCTGTCTGAGCTTTTTTCTGACAGCTGACAGCTTTTTGTCTGTTTCTTCAATGCCGGAAATTGCATTTTTTATTTCCTCGGAAAAAGCAATCACTGCACCTTCTTTTAACCTCAGCTTATCTATATTGTCCAGTATTTTAGTCGTATTATCCCCAAGCATACGACCCGCTTTTTCCCCTCCCAAACTGCCTTCAGCTTCAAGCCTTTTTAGGCACGCCTCTCTCTTTTCATGCAGTTTCTTTATCTGAGCTGTTACATTAAAGAATATCTTCCTTTCAGCAGAAAGGTTTTCTTCGAATGCCTCCTCGCCGTCCTGTATTATTTCTGCCAGCGGCGCATTGCCTTTTTCAATCAGCTCTCCCAATTCGATCAGTTTCTTGACTGTAAACGGCAGGGCAAAAATAATCTCAGCTACTTTCCTTCTGCCGCTTTCAATTCTTTTTGCTATCTCAACTTCCCCCGCTTTTGTGAGAAGGGGGACACTGCTCATCTCTTTCAAATATATCTTTACAGGATCATATTCCATATCCTGAAGGAGAGGCTTTTCTCTCGCCTCTTCTACTGCCTCGTCTTCCAGAGCATCCTCCAGTAAAGAAAGCCTTTCCCTGTCTTCGTCCCCTTCAAAATACTCAGGCTGTTCTCTCATCTTTTCTCCTTGTTATTTTTTGTTTTTCCGCTAAGAGACTGCTCAGAAGCCGTAAATCACCCGCGGTCTTAGCGTCCCTTATTCTTTCTTCTATTTCGCAGTGCGCCATCTTTCTCAGGCAATCCCTTATATTATTATCAACATGTTCGATATCAAACCCGGGATTAAGCGACAGCCTTGTGATAACCGCCTTTCCTTCATCATTTAGAATACCGAGCATTGTATTCATATTCAACCTTTCGGCTGAAGGTTTAATTTCCTGAAAAATCTGTCTTACTGCGGGACTGCACACTCTTTCAATGTTGAGCTTATCAAAAATATACGGCGCCCTGTCAGGGAATGCGACTATAGCGCTAAGAAGCAAAACTTCCTCATCGTACAGGAAACCAGCAGTTTTTGCCGCAGCAGGCGCTCTGCCGATACCTGCTCTTTGCTCATACCTTTTAGTCTCCCCTCTGAGAACAGCTTCCCGTATCCCTGACTTTTCCGATAATTCCTTGAACAGTTCTTCTCTCAGTATTAAATCCTTTGCATTGTCTATTATCCCGATAGCTGTCCTGACATTGTCTGGCTTATCTCCCTTCAATCTAAGAATAAAATCCACCATTGACTCTGCCTTTGACAGTTTAATCTGAAATGCGCGGCTTCCGTTTTTCCTGAGAAAACTGTCAGGGTCGTCTCCCTCGGGAAGAAGCAATACCTTGCTCCTGAATCCATGCTTATAGAGAATTGACAGCGACCGCTTCGCGGCTGCAATACCTGCCGCATCGCTGTCAAAAACCAGAAGAACTTTCTTTGTAAACCTTCCAAGTTTCTGGAGATGTCCTGTTGTCAGCGCAGTGCCCAGAGGAGCAACCACATTCAGAAAGCCGTGCATGTAGCACATAATTACATCAAGATACCCTTCAGCAATCATTGCATAACCTTTTTTCCGTATCTCATCCTTTGCAGCATTAAGTCCGTAAAGGGTTTCGCTCTTTTTAAACAGTAACGTCTCCGGAGAGTTGAGATATTTCGGCATTGAGTCATCAATAGCCCTTCCGCCAAAAGCGACAGCATCCCCCTGTATATTGAATATCGGGAACATAATCCTGTTTCTAAAAACATCGTGCATTCCGCTTTCTCCGGTGAAGACAAGTCCTGATTGTGTGATGAGCGAATCATCAAACCCCTTGGCCCTCAAATGGTCATAAAGAACCTTTCTCCCCCTGTCCGCATACCCGATAGAGAATGTCTCAGTCATTTCTTGAGCCACTCCCCTCTTGTCAAGATACGCAAGAGCCGTCTTTGATTTTTTGAGATTCCCTGTAAATGCATTCAATGCCTCTTTCTGAATAACATAAAGCCTTTCTTTTCTTTCAGCCAGGCCGTCCTCAAACCTGTAGCCCGAAAGTTGTACGCCTGCCTTTTTGGCAAGCATCTTGAGCGCCTCCTGAAAATTAAGATTTTCATATTTCATAACAAAACCGAATATGTCTCCTCCTGCTCCGCACCCGAAACAATGGAATATCTGCTTGCTCTGGCTTACCATGAACGAAGGGGTTTTTTCTGCATGGAAAGGGCAGTTCGCCTTATAGTTCTGTCCTGCCTTTTTGAGTTCTATATAATCCGAAACGAGTTCTACTATATCCAGCCGTGATTTTATATCCTCAAGGATTCTGTCTGTTTTCATAAATTATAGTCCCCAGACGACTATTACAGGGAGGATATGGTATTTGAGCGGTTTTTTTTGCCGATATTCCAATAGCCAACTAAAAATCACTCGGCAGTATTGATAAGCAGGGTTGTTTTGAGTGACTTTCGGGATTTTTCGGTAACGGTTCTTAACGAAATGCAGCGGCCACATCCTCGGCTGTCTGAGACCAAAGGTCGAGTTTCGAGGATGTAGCGGAATGAGTTTAGAACTGTCGAAAAATCTCGCAGGAAACGAAAGACAACCTTGCTTATCACAAATGGAATGAGCAAGAATGCTATATCCTCCCTGGATATATTTTTTAAATAAATACATGATTATTTAATTCTGCTGACTCTCTTAAAGCCTGAACACTCAAGAATCTCAAGCGATGAACTACGAGACAATTCATCCAGAAGCAAGTTAATGCCGACGTTATCGCTTGCAATATGCCCTGCAATAACAACATTGAGATGATTCTTCTCAGCTTCCTTACGGTGTTCTTCGCTGAGATGCATAGCGACGATTGTGTTTACCCCGCCTGCTGTGAGGCTTTCAAATATTTCCTTTGAACCCTCTGTTCCGCCTGTCATGTCAACAAATATTTTGCCTGCCCTTCTGTTTTTAGAGCCGATTAATATCTTAGGGCCTGCGCCGTTAAAACTTGCCGTCCTGTATTCAGGTATGCCCTTCAAAGCCTCCATCACATCGGAAACCCTGTAAGGTTTCTTTTCGTCAAAAAGCCTCTGCAGATAAGTTGCAACCATATTGTCAGCAGGGGTATGAAGGCATATGAACGGAACACCCAAAAGCTTTGCCGCATCAACCGCCCTTGTGTGGTTAACAGGCATAAGTTTTCTCTCAACCTCTTTTATCCTGCCCTCCATAAGGTCTTCAGCTATATTTATTGGCACTCCGAACCTATGCAATATGTCCGACTGCATTTGCATGACAGAATAGAGATTTGCGTATGCCCTGCCCTCAGGATGATGAGAGATTAGCAGGTCTACGCTCTTCCCTTTTGCCTTCAGGTTTTCGGCAAGCAATAACTCTCCGACCTCTATATCTATTCCGACAAGGGCGGATTTTATCTTTTCTTCGCCGGTGCCGTTTAATATCCTTGAATCAGAATACGGGTTTTCAAGTGTTTCGCTGTCAAAAAATTCTTTTTCGTCTTCCCTGAGTTTCTCAAAATCTTTTTTCCTTGCATCAAGTTCTTTCAGGACAGCATCTTTTCCGCGGGGGTCATTCTCAATGCCTGTGGATACAGCCTTTTTGTAGAGTTCATTAAGTGTCATTTTTAATCCTTTTTATCGGAGATTGAATGGTTTATTCTATTTGTTGTCTTTTCTGTTTGTCAATCGCTCAACGAGAAAAATTTGAGCATTTATTTTATGCTACCACCGGCAGGGGTAAGTATGTTATATTATGTTGTCATGCGTAAATATATTATTCTCATTTTTGTATTCGCTGCTGCATTTATGCTGAATGTGCCGCTGTCGTACGGAGGCGGCAATGCTGACCATGACTGCACAAAATGCCATAAGCTATCCTTAGACGAAGCACAAAATATAGTTCAGGGAGGCATACCTGCTTCCAAGGTTCTTGAAATAAACCCCGGCCCTGTCAAAGGTGTATGGGAGATAGTTTTTGAAGTAAGGGGGCAGAAGGGGATAGTCTATGTTGGCCTTTCAAAAGAACTTCTCATCTCAGGCGACATATTTGACCTCAAGGCAAGAAATAATCTCACAGGCGAAAGACTTTCCAATCTCAATAGAATAGACGTATCAAAGATACCTCTTGACGGCGCTTTGGTAATGGGCGATGCAAACGCACCCAAGAAGGTGATTGTCTTTACAGACCCTGATTGACCATTCTGCGGAAAACTTCATCTGGAGATGAAGAAGGTTTTAGAGAAAAGAAAAGATATAGCATTTTATCTGAAGCTATTTCCTCTGGTAAAGCTGCATCCGAAGGCTTATGAAAAATCAATGACAATAGTATGCAAAAAGTCCTTAGAACTTCTGGAAGACAACTTTGACGGCAAAAAACTTCCTCCTCCTGAATGCAAAACCAAAGAGATAGATGAAAATCTAAAACTCGGAGAAAGTCTCGGTATCACAGGCACTCCTGCAATTATATTCCCTGACGGAAGTATCGTCCCCGGCGCAATGGCTGCCGATGCCTTAATCTCGCGGATTGACAGAAAACCTTAAACAACAAAATATTTTCAAATAATTTTTTTGTCCGCCTCCTTTATGCACCCTATGTAATTAAGAGGGTATGAGTGTTCTATGTTTATTCGTGTTGACGCAATGTGAAGTTTATGATAATCTTTTGCTAACTTATTATGTGTCAGAGGAAAAGTGTTTAGCGCTGATAGGGCAAGACACCTGCAAAACCTTTTTTTATCAGAAAGCTGGAAAGGCCGCTTCAAGGCCCTTTCTGATACTACAGGATTTAATCTGAGAATCTATTCAGAGGATGGGAACCCAATTTTTTCTACTGAGGAGTATTGTCCAATGTGCAGGGGTTTGCTCTCTGCGCCTGATTTTAGGTCTAAATGCGATACCTACTGCCACAACACTATGATGGAAGCTTTTAGTAAATGCCATCCAATAACCTACAAGTGTTATGCAAAAATAATGAGTTTTGCCTTCCCAGTCGAATATATGGGTGACAAGGTAGTAATCTTAGGACAGGGGTCATTTCCCACCTACGGAGATTTCCGCGAATTTATAAAACATTTAAGCTTTTCTAAAGTTGAAATTTTTCCTGTAACAGGTCCCCTTAAATTTACTACTGCTGAAGATGCAAGAAATGCATGCAGTCTTGTGGATAGTTCTATAGCTCAACTTTTAAAAAACACTCAGGAAACCATTACACTTAAGAAAAAGGTGGATAGCCTGAAAAAAGTCCTTGGCATGTGGGGTGTTGCTTCACAGGAGCAACCGGAGACACTTTATAAATATATGACAGCTAATCTATTTACACTTCTTGACATTAAGTATATTGCAATTTTTTCATTAGACAAAGAGCGCGGCAGCTATAAGAGCCTTTACAGCCTGAAGAAGAATGATAGGGCGGCAGAGACCTTCAGCATCAGCGAGCATGATATCATAGTACAAGAACTCCTGAAAGGTAAGCCGTTTGTTTCATCAATGGAACCCTATATGACCGGCAGGGTTGACTTTCCGGAAGACACAAATGTCTTTTATTTTTTCCCCATCTTGGTCAATCAGAGATTAGAAGGTATCTTGGGTATCTTTGACAACCAGCTTAAAGAGAGCGATATAGCTATTATTAATAGATTCTGTACGCAAACAGCAATATCCATAGAAAATCAAAGATTACACCGTAAACTGTATAGAAAACTTGATAGATTTGCTACTGTGTCAGATATAACAAAGACCTTAACACCTATCCTAAACTATGAGACACTGTTACAGACAATTCTTGATAAGTCTGCTGAGTTGCTCAGGGCAGAACAGGGATCCCTGATGCTGCTTGACCATGAAACCGAGACGCTGCTTCTTAAGGCAAAAAGAGGGATGAATGACAGCATAACAGAAAAACTCAGGATTCAAAAGGGTGAGGGCATAGCCGGGAAAGTAGCCGAACTCGGTGAACCATTCCTTGTCGAGGATGTTGAAAACGATCCAAGGATTAACCAGAAAAACCGACTGCCGTATAAGACAAGGTCATTTGTCAGCGTGCCTATAACGATACAAGGCCGCGTCATTGGAGTGCTGAATCTATCAGATAAGACAACAGGTGAGATCTTCAATAAAGAGGACTTAGAACTCATTCAAGCCTTTGCAACCCAGGCCGCTATTGTTATGGAGAGGAATGTGTTTTATACACAAACAAAAGAGTTGAGAAAATTAGCTATAACAGACCCCCTCACAGGTTTGCTAAACCGCAGATACCTGAGTGAAAGATTAGAAGAAGAATTATTGCGTTCTCAGAGACATGACCGGCTTTTAAGTCTTCTAATGGTGGATATAGATGGGTTTAAGGGTTATAACGACACATTTGGCCATCCTATTGGCGACAAGGCGCTTAAGGCTACAGCAGAATCTATATTGAGATCTGTGAGGTCTGTGGATATAGCATCTCGTTACGGCGGAGACGAATTTGTAATAATACTGCCGGAAACAGGCAAGACATTAGCTGTCAGTATAGCAGAAAGATTAAGGAGTGATGTGGCAGAGATCAAATCACTGCCGGGAGGCTTAACTCTTACAATAAGCATCGGCGTCGCTTCTTATCCGGAAGATGGTAAGATAAGTGAACTGCTTCTTGGAAATGTTGACAAGGCCCTCTATCTTGCTAAAAATAGAGGCGGAAATAGAATAGAGGTGTTTTCGTAAGATGCCCTTAAGAACACTCCCTGAAAAAGATTTTTTTGGCAGAAAAGAAGAACTGGTAGGCCTATACCGCAGGTCCCTTGAAGTAGAGAGGGGCAGTACACAAAGCATCTTTCTTTCAGGGAGTAGAGGCGTTGGCAAGACAGAGCTTCTCAAGCAGTTGTTTAACCAGCTATTTTGGAAACAGGATAAGATAGCCCCCTTCTACTATTCTATAAACAGCGCAATAGTGTCTGTGTCAGAGTTTTCGAGGGATTATCTAATGCGTTATATCTGCCAGAGACTTGCCTTTGAGAACAAGGAATCATCACTGATATATCGCGAGGGTTTATCAATAGATGGCTTAACCTCTATTTTAGAGGAGAGAAATGCCTTTTGGGCGCTTGAGATCCTTGACGAATATATCCAGTATCATGAACCTATGGATTCCCTTCGCATTGCATTAAATGTACCGCATCAATCAACCCTTGCTACAGGGATGCCTGTAGTAGTAATGATAGACGAGTTTCAACGGCTGAATAATTTCCATATTAGCGGCAATGCTGCCCCGATGCTGGCCGCCCTCTTTGAAATGCCGCTGTCTTTTAGAAAGGCGCCGCATTTGATTACCGGCAATCAGGCTGAGATTCAAGAAATGCCTGTCATAGGCGCTCTTACGAGGATGGATGTGCAACCCCTCCAATTAGAAGATGCTGCTCTGATGTTTTCCTCCTGGCTTGATGGGCACGGCATTAAGATTAGTTTAGAGCCCCATACCTTCCTTAATCATCTTGGAGGCAACCCCTTTTACATTAAATGTGTCGCAAGGGCAGCGGGCCTGAGTAAAAAATCAGAAGAGAGAGATTGCTGGAGGATTTACATAAATGAGATTAGTGATGGGAATATATACTTTTACTGGTTATCAGTCCTAAAAAGTTTTTTCCCTGAGTTAGGTAAAAGGAGAAAGGTTCTTGAGATCACCAAGAGGATTTATCATACAGGAGAATCTCTTACACAGCATAGAATTTCAAAGGCCTTTTCTTTAAGCGAGAGAGATACGGAAGTAATCACTACCGCCCTTTATCGCGCAGGTTTTGTTAGAGGAGAATTTGGTGTCTTCAGAGCGCCTGAAGATAGGGTTTTAATAGACTTTATAGACTGTCTCTACATGAAGGAGGTTCGCGGTAAATCCTATAGAGATATTGAAATAGGACTGCTTGAAAAGGCAGCAGATACTAAGTCTAAGGGCACATCTTTTGAAATGACAATACCAATGGTCAGGGAGGCTGAACTTGTTGCGGCTCAGTGCCTTGAGCAGATAGGTAAAAATCTGCATTTGGATGAGGATGTCATCGGTCAGCTTCAGATGGCTGTCCTCGAGGCATGCATAAATGCCATGGAGCATAGCAAAGGAGAAGATAAGAATATCTATTTGAGTTTTAATTTTGCTGAAGACCTGGCAGAGATATCCATTGAAAGCTCTGGCAGGGATTTTGTATCTCAAGAGACAGGAGAACCCTTTGTTGGAAGAGGGCTTAAGGAGCATGCCGGCAGGGGATGGGGTATAAAACTTATGAAAAACTTTGTTGATTCAGTGAGCTTTGAGAAGACAGAACGAGGGACAAAGGTGGTTTTGGTTAAAAACCTTTTGAGAGCAGCCGGAATTAATAAGGAGGACACAGCGTCAAGTGGATAATTTCTCGGTGTCCGTAAAATCAGCGCAAAACGTGGCTGTTATCGCGCCGAAGGGATATGTAAACGACCTCGGAGCAGAGGGCCTTGAGCATGAATGCGAGAGGTTCCTTGATAAAGGGATAAAAAAGATAATAATAAATTTCTCCGCTGTGCAGTTCATAAACAGCATTGGAGCGTCAATCTTCACAGGCATTGTTCAGAAGGCATCGGAGTATAAGGGGCTTCTCTGTTTTACGAATATGAAAAGAGTTCACAGCGATGTATTTGAGATGCTTGGTATTACACGGCACGTAAAAGTTTTTAAGGAAGAAAAGGACGCCCTTGATTTTCTGAAAGATAAAGATTGAGATGAAGAAAAAAGATGATTTAACGCGGCTGCTCTTCAGCATATCATCACTGGTTGACCTCGGGCAGGAAGTAACATCTTCTGATAATTTTAGCAGGCGGATGAAGACAGCCCTTTATGTAATAACTGGAACGTTTTCGGTGCCGAAGGCCGCCCTTCTCAGGTATAACCCGCAGCGTTATAAACTCGAACTTCTTGCATCCAAAGGCCTGAAAGATGTTGACGGTATAAGCATGCAGATTAAGACAAAAGCCGTAAAGGCCATTGAAAAGAATGAGCCGCACGCCATAAACACTTCCGGCAAGGATGCTTTTTACGGCCAAAGCAAAGATTTGTTTAAGAAGACTCAGGCAAAGACCTTTATCCCTTTGTTTGCAAAGGACGAGTTTGTAGGCGCGATAATTCTCGGTAAAAGGCTTTCGAGAGAGGGTTATCTTAAAACCGAGAAAGATGTGCTTAAGATTATAGCCAATCAGATAGCCATTACACTTCATAACTCGAATCTTTTCAAAAGCCTTTCAAGCAAGGTCAATGAAAACAAAAGGCTATATGAAAATATGAGGCATATATACCATGACACCATTCAGGCATTTGCCGCTGCGATCGACGCCAAGGATGTATATACAAAGAATCATTCATTCAGAGTTTCAAGATATGCTGTTGCCATAGCAATGGAGCTTGGCTGGAAGGAAAAGGACGTCGAGGCGATATATGTGGCAGGCCTGCTCCATGACATAGGAAAGATAACAATTGACAGGGGAGTGATAAATAAAGGGGAAGACCTATCAGTGTCCGAGCTGAGCGAAATAAAAAGGCATCCCCAGATCTCATACAACATACTTTCAAAGATAAATTTTCCGTGGAAAGACCTCGTGCACTTTGTGAAACACCACCATGAAAGGGTTGACGGCAGGGGCTATCCTGATTCACTGAGCGGAGAAGGACTGAGCGACGGCGTAAAGATACTTGCATTAGCGGATGCATTTGATGCAATGACAACAGACAGGCCCTACAGAAAAAAACTCCATCTCTCAGAAGCGCTGAAGGAAGTAAGGAAATGCCTCGGAACACAGTTTGACAGCAAAATATCAAATATCTTTTTCAGGGTGTTGCAGAAAGAGCTTAAAGGTCAGAGTAAAGAGGCGCAGATACTGCCTCATCTTGATAAGGAGTTTGACCCTGCTATCATAATCACCCTTCTTGAGGGCATTATTGCAGAACTGTCTGCATAAAAATTGGTGCCGGTGGAGAGACTTGAACTCTCACGGGGTCGCCCCCACCGGATTTTGAGTCCGGCGCGTCTGCCAGTTCCACCACACCGGCTTAATCTTCTAAAGCATTGCGGTTAAGCTTCAGCAACGTCAAAACTTCCGATCCGCCTGAGCCTTTTATACCTTTCATCTATGAGCTTTCCGCCGCTCTTGCCGCCAAGCTCTTCTATTGACTGCATTATTATCTCAGAAATATTTTTCGCAACTGCTTCCGGGTCTCTGTGGGCGCCGCCAAGCGGCTCAGGTATTATCCCGTCAATTATCTTAAACCCGAGAAGGTCTTGTGCGGTAAGCTTGAGCGCATCCGCGGACTTTGAGAACTCCTCCGGAGTAAGATCTCCGTCTTTTCTCCATAATATTGCAGCGCAGCCCTCAGGTGATATGACTGAATAAACAGAATGCTCAAGCATATAAATCCTGTCTGCAACTCCCAATGCAAGGGCTCCGCCGCTTCCGCCCTCGCCGATGACAACAGAGATTATAGGAGTCTTCATTTTTGACATCTCCATGAGATTTGTTGCTATTGCCTCTGATTGTCCTCTCTCTTCAGCGCCTATGCCTGGATAAGCACCCGGGGTGTCTATAAGCGTGATTATAGGTTTTTTAAATCTCTCTGCAAGTTTCATAAGCCTCAGAGCCTTTCTATAGCCCTCCGGCTGCGGCTGCCCGAAGTTTCTGTATATCCTCTCCTTTGTCCCTCTTCCCTTTTGGTGGCCTATAATCATTACATGCACGCCGTTTATAGTTGCAAAACCTCCGGCTATTGCCGGGTCATCAGAGAACCTCCTGTCGCCGTGAAGCTCTATGAAATCTTCTGAAAGCATGTCTATATAGTCAAGGGTATACGGCCTGTCAGGATGCCTTGCAAGAAGCGTTTTCTGCCACGGGGTGAGATTGGAAAAGATTTCAGAGCGGAGTTCTTTTGCCTTTTTCTCAAGCTTTTTTACAGCCGAGGTTATATCCATGTCTTTCCTGTTAGAAAGACTTTTAAGCTCCTCTATTTTAAGCTCAAGCTCTTCTATGGATTTTTCAAACTCAAGATAATATCTCATAGTAAATTATGAGTTAAGAGTGATAAGTTAAGAGTGAAGAGTTAAAGGGTTTTAACTTTAAACTTTCAACTTGTTATCCTCACTGCTCCTTTCCCGAGTATCCCTTCAAGCCTGCCTATCAGCATGCTGCTTGGATCTATCTGAAACCCTGTGGCAATAAACACCTCAGAGTCAGGCAAATCCATTTTTAAATATAAAGGGCATTCCCCTGAACTGCCTGACAGCGCTTCCCGAATATTTTCAAGGGTTAAACTGTCAACAATGGGATATTTTATACTAATCTCGCATTTTAAGCCATTTTTTGAAGCCATGCTGTCAATCCCGGATATCTCTCTCAACAGGAGCTTAATGCCCTTTTCTGTCCTGTCAATGGTTCCCTTCACAATCACCGGCATGTCTTTCTTAAGAAGTCCAAGGCTGTTTCTGTAGATGTCCGCGAAGGCTATGGCTTCCACGCTGCCTTCCTCATCTTCTATTGTCAGATATGCCATTGTATCCGTTGTGCCCTTTTTTTGAAATTTCTTAATGGATGCTATTACGCCTGCGATCTGGACCTCTTCCCTGTCAGACATACTGCCTGTCTCAGAGGTCTTTTTTATGTTCAGGGCAGCCAGCCTTCCCCTGTATTTCATAAGCGGATGGCCGGTTATGTAAAAACCAAGGGCATCCTTCTCATTTTTCAGCAGTTCTGCTTCATCCCATTCCTCAGATGAAATTTCCGGTTCAAATTTTTCATCGCCAAAAATGCTCTGCTGGCCGCTATGCCTTGAACCCTTGCCGTTGCTGCTCAGAATATCGTTGACAGCGCGCATCGCAGTCCCTCTTGAAATGCCTATAGAGTCAAATGCGCCTGCCTTCACAAGGCTTTCAAGGACTTTCTTGTTAACCTTTCGCGAATCAACTCTTTGGATGAGGTCTGCAATTGATTTGAACGGCTCTCCGCTTTTCCGGACTTCAAGGACAGACTCTATTGCCGCGCCTCCTACACCCTTTACAGCCTCAAGCCCAAAACGTATTGAGTTGCCTATAACCTTGAACTCCCGTCCGGAAAGGTTTATGTCAGGCGGAAGTATCTCAATCTTCATATTCCTGCATTCGTTGATTGACTTTACTATCTTGTCGGTGTCGTTTACGTCAAGACTGAGAGTGGCTGCCATGAATTCAACAGGATAATGCGCCTTAAGATATGCTGTCTGGTACGCGATGAATGCATAGGCAGCTGAGTGGGACTTGTTGAAGCCGTACTGGGCAAAGGGTTCCATTTTTTCAAAAAGCTTGGCTGCCTTTTTTTCGGCAATGCCGTTTTTGACTGCGCCGTTGACGAAACTCTCTTTCTGTTCCATCATCTCTTCAAGCTTCTTTTTCCCCATGGCCCGCCTGAGGATGTCTGCCTGGCCCATGGTGAAATTCGCAATCTTATTTGCTATCATCATTACCTGTTCCTGATACAGGATAATCCCGTAGGTCTCATCAAGTATCTCCTTGAGCTGCGGCAGGACATAGCTAATCTTTTTCTCTCCCTTCTTGCATTTGATGAAGTCATCTATCCAGGCCATCGGCCCGGGACGGTAAAGCGCAACAAGAGCGATAAGGTCTTCAAACCTGTTAGGCTGCATCCTTATGAGAATGTCCCTCATCCCCTCGCTTTCAAGCTGGAATACGCCTGTTGTATGGCTTGAGCTGAGCAGATCATATGTCTTTTTGTCATTGAACGGTATGTCATTAAGATTAAGGCCTCTGCCTGTCTGCTTGATATACTCCAATGTTTTCTCAATGACCGTAAGCGTTTTCAGCCCAAGAAAATCAAATTTAAGGAGCCCGATTTTTTCCAGAGACTCCATATCAAATTGGGTCACGATGCTTTCGTCAGCCGGGTTTCTGTAAAGAGGCGTATAATCGGTCAGAGGGGCCGGCGAAATTACCACGCCTGCGGCATGTGTAGATGCATGTCTGTTAAGCCCCTCAAGTCTTACTGCTATGTTGAGAAGTCCTTTCACGCCTTCATCTGAGTCATAGGCCTGTTTAAGCTGCGGCTCAAGCCTTAATGCCTCTTCAATGGTTATCTTTAACTGGTTCGGAACAAGTTTTGCGATTTTATCAACTTCAGCATAGGGTATATCCATCGCACGGCCCACATCCCTTATAGCCGCTTTTGCAGCCATTGTGCCGAATGTTATTATCTGGGCAACATGCTCTTTTCCGTATTTGTCTGACACATAAGATATTACGTCTCCCCTTCTGTCCTGACAGAAATCAACATCAATATCAGGCATGCTTATTCTTTCAGGATTCAGAAACCGCTCAAAGAGCAGGCCGTATTTAAGGGGGTCTATCTCTGTTATGTCAAGGCAGTAAGAGACAAGGCTTCCGGCAGCTGACCCCCTTCCGGGCCCTACGGGTATGTTATTGCTTCTTGCGTAACGTATGAAATCCCAAACTATCAGGAAGTAAGAGGCATAACCCATTTTTCTTATAACATTTAATTCTGTCTGGAGCCTTTCCCTGTAAAGCTGAGGAGCGTCTTTCCCGATTTTTCTTTCAAGGCCGGCGGCTGCAAGCTTTGCAAGCAAAAGATAGGGATCTTCGCCGCCTTCGGCCTTGTATTGCGGAAGAAGGATTTCCCCGAGTTTGAATTCAACATTGCATCTTTCAGCAATGGTTATTGTATTTTTAACAGCTTCCGGAATATTCTTAAAGATCTCTTTCATCTCTGAAGGCGACTTAAAGTAAAATTCATCGGAACTGAATTTCATGCGGTTCAGGTCTTTAAGTGTTTTACCTGTCTGGATGCAGAGGAGAACTTCGTGAGCCTTTGCATCGCTTTTTTTGAGATAATGGGAATCATTTGTTGCAACAAGGCCAATATGGAGTTCCCGCGAAAGCTCTATAAGCTGTTTGTTAACCTCTATTTGTTCAGGCAAGCCGTTTGCCTGTATCTCCAGATAAAAATTATCAGGGCCGAGTACGTGTTTATAAACAAGCGCCTTTTCCCTGGCCCTGTCAAGCATTCCTCTCTGCAGATAATAGGGTATTTCGCCCTTGAGGCAGGCTGAAAGGCCTATAAGCCCTCCGCTGTACTGCTCAAGGATATCCATGTCTATCCGCGGCTTGTAATAGAAGCCTTCTGTATATGCCCTTGTAACCAACGTGACAAGGTTTTTGTAGCCTGCGTTATCTTTAGCAAGCAGTATGAGATGAAAGGATTTCTCGTCGTTTTCTGCGCTGTTTTTGTCAAAGCGGCTTTTAGGAGCAATGTAAACTTCGCAGCCAATGATAGGTTTAATCCCTGCCTTTGAGACCTTTTTATAAAACTCAACAGCGCCGAAGAGATTCCCGTGGTCTGTTATGGCAAGGGCAGGCATCCTGTAAGAGGACGCAAGGGCAACCAGCTCGTTTATTTTAATCGCTCCGTCTAAGAGACTGTATTCCGTGTGGAGGTGCAAGGGGACATAGTCCGAATGTGAATGCATAGAAAATATTAACTATATGAAAGCTGTCAAGTCAACCTTATCTATGACGCTTATAACCCATTATCTTTACAATGACTCGTTATTGCGATTATAATTAAAAACATATGAAAAGAAAAATATTAATTGGCATAATTGTACTGCTGTCAGGATTTCTCCTTGCAGGGATTTCATTTTATATCTTTGGCAGGATTACCGGCCCGTCACGGCTGGCTGTCACAGTATCCCCGAGAGTGCCGAGCCAGATAATAGAGACCTCAAAGGCATTCTCCGAGATAGCAAACAGTATCTCTCCTGTTGTTGCGAATATCTCAACAACAAAGGTTGTTAAGAGAGAGGCGCCATCTTTTTTTGACGACCCGTTTTTTAATTTCTTCGGCCCGTCTCATGATTTTGGCTCGCCAAAAAAATGGAAAGAGCAGAGCTTGGGCTCGGGTGTTATTGTCTCAGGCGACGGTTATATAATCACAAACAATCATGTGATTGAGCAGGCTGAAGAGATAAAGGTGACACTTTATGATAAAAAAAGCTTTAAGGGAAAAATTGTCGGCGCGGACCCGAAAACAGACATAGCAGTAATAAAGATTAATGCCGAGAACCTGCCGACAGCCGCATGGGCAGACTCCGATAAGCTGCAGGTCGGAGAATTCGTCCTTGCTATCGGCAATCCGTTCGGCCTGAGCCACACAGTAACAATGGGCATAATAAGCGCAGTGGGAAGAGCAAGCGTGGGAATCACAGACTACGAAGACTTCATACAGACAGACGCTGCTATTAACCCGGGCAATTCCGGCGGCCCTCTTGTAAACATCAAGGGAGAAGTTATCGGCATAAATACAGCAATATTTTCAAAGACAGGAGGGTATCAGGGCATAGGGTTTTCGGTGCCGAGCAATCTCGTGAGGTCTGTAATGGAAGACCTTATAAAGTACGGCAAGAAAACAAGAGGCTGGCTCGGAGTCTCAATACAAAGATTAACTCCTGAGCTTGCAGAGAAATTTGGGATAAAGGACTCGGATGGAGCGCTGGTCGGCGATGTTGTAAAAGGCAGCCCCGCTGAAAAGGCAGGCATAATGCGCGGCGACATAGTCCTTGAATATAACGGTAAAAAAGTAAAAGATGCCGATAGCCTGAGGAATACAGTTGCCCAGACCAAGGCAGGCGTGCAGGTAAATATCAAAATACTCAGAAAAGGGAAAGAATATAATATTACTGTAACAATAACAGAGTCTCCGAAAGAGCCCGAAGAGGCAAAGATTGAGTCAGTTCCCGAGGATGCCAGACGAGGTGAAGCGCTGGCAGGACTTGAAGTAGTAGAACTGACAAAGGAGATTGCCCAGCAGTTAGGACTGAACAGAGACGAGAAGGGCGTGGTGCTTTTAAAGGTAGAGGCCGGAAGCGCGGCGGATGAGGCTAAACTAAGGAAAGGGGATGTCATCCATGAAATAGACACTAAAAAGGTAGCCACTATCAATGATTTTAATAAGATTGCCTCTGCTATAAAGCCGGGCGCAACAGTGTTGCTCTTCATTAACAGAGGCGGGCAAAAATTTTATACGGCAATAAAGGCATCATAGGGAAAAAGAAAAATTAAAAATTTAAAGTGTAAAATTTAGGAGATAATAATTTTTAATTTTTCTTTTTTTGGTTTTATTTATAAATAGAAAGGAGGTAATCAGAGTGATTTTTATTGTTTTAAGAATAGCTGTATTTGCAGTCTTTTTAATGGCAGGTTATCTGCTTGGCAGTAAATATGATTCGCAAGTTATCGGCGCTGTGTGGGGTGCGGCAGCCGGAGCGCTTACCCTTTTTACGGAAGCCGCTCTTAAAAAAATTTCAATCGGTGTGGTGCTTGGCGGAATATTCGGCGTGTCAGCAGGCCTTTTATTTGCAAATCTGGCGCTTTTTCCTCTGAAAATAATTGTTCCGGATTATGCGACAACCGCATTTCTTCTGAATGCATTATTCGGGTATACGGGATTGCTGATAGGTCTCAGGCGGGGTAAGGAACTTACCATATCAGGCATACTCAGGATTTTCAGAGGACAGGGGATTGAGGATGACCTCAAACTGTTGGATACAAGTGTAATAATAGACGGCCGTATTGCAGACGTATGTGAAGCAGGGTTTATAGAAGGGACCTTTATAACGCCGCAGTTTATTCTACAGGAGCTGCAGTACATTGCGGATTCTCCTGACCCTCTTAAAAGGGGGCGGGGCAGAAGAGGGCTTGATGTCCTGCACAAGCTCCAGAAGATGTCCAATGTGACTGTAAAAATAGTTGATGAGGATTTTCCGAAAATAAAAGAAGTTGATTCAAAACTCGTAGCGCTTGCGCGGATGCTTGACGCAAAAGTAATAACCAATGACTTTAATCTCAACAAGATTGCCGAACTTCAGGGAGTATCTGTCCTGAACATACATGAACTCGCAAATGCCCTGAAACCTGTTGTCCTTCCCGGCGAAACCATAAAACTCTTTGTCATCAAAGAAGGGAAAGAGCATAATCAGGGGGTAGCATATCTTGACGACGGCACGATGGTTGTTATAGAAAACGGCAAGAGGCTTATCGGTAAAAATGTTGACGTTACTGTGACAAGTGTCCTCCAGACAACAGCAGGCAGGATGATATTCTCCAAGACAAAAGAGGATTACGAGAGAGAGAATTGAGGGCGGTAAAATAGTGTCTGTCCATAAAGTAAGTTTTTGTCATTGTCCGGCTTGACCGGACAATCCAGAACATAGTGAAAACACTGGATTCCCCGATCAAGTCGGGGAATGACATTAATGTAAATGTGCAATTTATGGACAGACACTAAATAGTCTACGACTCGTAGAGTAGAGAGGAATGCAGTGAAAGGAAAAGTTATAGCCATTGTTCCGGCAGCCGGGCTCGGAAAAAGATTCGGACAGGGAGGCAACAAGCCGTTCCGGATGCTCGGGAATAAACCGCTGGTTGCATGGGTTTTTGAGGTATTAGAATCCATTAACGAGATTGCAGAGATACTGCCTGTTTTTAAAAAAGACGATATGGCGCTTGGATGTGATCTGTTAGAGAAATTTAAATGCTCAAAGGTTAAAAGGATTGCAGTTGGAGGAAGAGAGAGGCAGGACTCTGTGTACGGCGCACTTGCTTTGATAGACAAGGAAACAGATGCCGTGCTGATACATGACGGCGTGCGGCCTCTCATTGAAAAATCCATCGTTGAAGAATCAATAAGACAACTCGGGAGAATTGACGGTGTTGTTGTAGGGGTGCCGCTTAAAGACACGATTAAAAAAATTCTAAGTTTCGGGTCTCAGGGGTTAACCGAAGTTCTTGTCCAAAAAACTTTAGACAGGAAATCTCTCTGGGCGATACAGACGCCTCAGGTCTTTAAATATTCTGTGCTGATGAAGGCATACGGAAAAGCAATGGACGAGAGGTTCTACTCAACAGACGATTCAGCAATAGTAGAGAAATACGGAGGCAAAGTAAAAGCAATAATGGGCTCTTACAGCAACATAAAAATAACAACTCCCGAAGACCTGGATATAGCGGAACTTTTTCTAAAAAAGAGGACTGAAAGCGTATCATGAGAACGGGCTTTGGATATGACTCACACAGGCTTATTAATGACCGCAAGCTCATTATCGGAGGAGTAGAAATACCTTTTGAAAAGGGGCTGGCAGGGCATTCGGATGCGGATGTCCTCTGCCATGCAATAATAGATTCTCTAATCGGAGCCCTTGGCCGCGGAGACATAGGAAAACACTTTCCTGACACAGAACCGGCATGGAAAAACGCATCAAGCATTGCCTTGCTTAAGAATGTAATTGAGATGGTAAATCGTGGTGGGTTTGAAGTCCTGTGGATAGACTCAACAATAATTGCGGAAAGACCAAGGCTCTCGCCATACATTGATTCCATGAAAAAGGCTCTCAGCGGTGCAGGGCTTCCTGCAGACCTTATTAATATAAAGGCAAAGACAAACGAAGGAATGGGTTTTACGGGCAGGGGCGAAGGCATTGCGGCATACGCTGTATGCCTGCTCGGGAAACCCTGATATATATCACACTGCTCTGCAATAACCCCCTTTCATCCCCCTTAAATTAAGGGGGGAAGAGGGGGTTAATTTTGTCATTGACCGATGGACAACAAAAATTTAGTTATAAACCTCAACAAGCCAAAAGGACTGACCTCACAGCAGGCAGTCACAAAGGTCAAGCGTATCTTCGCTGCCAGAAAAGCCGGGCACGCAGGAACGCTTGACCCGATTGCTACAGGTATCTTGCTTGTATGCCTGAACGAGGCGACAAAAATAACAAGATTTCTCGCAGACGCCGACAAAGAATATATTGCCGTAATGAAACTCGGAGAACGCACAGATACCTTAGACTCTGAAGGAAAAATAATTTATAAAGCGCCTGATTTCTCTGTGGATAAGAATCTTATAGAAACCGTGTTTGAGCGCTTCAGAGGCAATATTGAACAAATCCCTCCTATGTATTCTGCAATAAAGGTTTCAGGCAAACCTCTCTACATGCTTGCACGCAAAGGCATAGAAATAGAAAGGCAGCATAGAAGCGTAAATATATATAAGCTTGATATGATCGGTTTTGCCCCTCCTTTTCTGGAGATAAGAGCGCTATGCTCCAAAGGAACATATATCCGCACGCTGTGTGATGACATAGGAACAGCGCTTGGAATGGGAGCGCATGTTGTTGAACTTAAGAGGACAAAAATAGGAGATTTTATGCTTAAGGACTCAGCCGCTTTTGACGAATTGCCTCATAAAGAAAAAGCTGTTTGTTCCATTGACGCTTCACTCAGCCATTTTAAAGATATTATCCTCAGCAGCCGTGACTTTATCAGGATGGCAAACGGGGCCATGATTGCATCGGAGAATTTGCCTGAATTACCGGCAGATTCGTATCTGAGGCTTAAAAATCCTGACGGTAAATTGTTTGCAATAGGCAAGTCAACAGGCTCAGGGATAAAAATAGAGCGGCTGCTGCACATCCTTTAGTAGTATGGCTGAATTGCCAATTCTTAAACCAATATCTTAAAAATTCTGTGAAAGCTTTCGATATGTCTGGAAAATTCACATAAAAAAATAACTTGACAAGTTACGTATTTTCTGGTATTTATTAAGTTATGATTTTTGGCAGCAAAGGCTCTATAGGCCTGGACATAGGCTCCAGCTATTTCAAAGTAGTGCAGGTCAAAGACACTAAGAAGGGCTACGAGCTGGAACTTTTTGATACGCTTCCGATAGCGCCTGAGATTATAGTTGACGGCGCCATCATAGACTCACTCAGGCTGGTAGAAGCCCTCAAGGAACTCACAAAAAAAGCCCGCGTAAAAACAAAAGATGCAGTAATAGGAATCTCAGGGCATGCCTCAGTGATTATAAAGCGTATATCGCTTCATGAGATGTCAGAGGATGAGCTTGCCGAATCAATAAAATTTGAGGCGGAACAGTACGTCCCGTTTGACATTGAGGACGTGAACCTTGACTTTCAGATACTCGGCCCCAGAGAAGAGCCCGGGCAGATGGATGTTATACTCGCCGCGGTTAAAAAAGACATAATCAATGAATATGTTGCAGCTGTAAAAGAGGCAGGCCTGAATCCGATAATAGTGGACGTAACTGCCTTTGCCCTTGAAAACATGTATGAAATCAATTACGAGATTGAACCGAACAGAAATGTGGCGCTGGTCAATATCGGAGCAAGCACAATAAATATAAACATCCTCAAGGACGGGGTTTCCGTGTTCACAAGAGACAGCTCTCTTGGAAGCAATCTGTACACAGAAGCCATTCAAAAGGAATTCAGCATTACTTATGAAAACGCTGAAAGACTTAAAAGAGGAGAGGCCATAGAAGGCGTGTCTCCCAGAGACGCATATTCCGTGGTTATGAATACCGCTGAGGATTTAATCAATGAGATAGGACGCTCGTTGGATTATTACAAAAGCACTACACTGCATGAGGACATACATGAGATAATACTGAGCGGCGGCGGCGCACTCATAAAAGATTTTCCGAGGGTCCTCTCGGAAAAAATCGGGGTTGAATCAAAGGCGGCAGAGCCGTTTAAAAATATCTCAATACCTAAAAAATTTGATGTTTCATATATACAGGAAATGGCGCCTATGGCAGCTATTGCCGTAGGACTTGCCTTAAGGAGGGCAGGCGACAGATGATAAGAGTAAACCTCCTGCAAATAAAGCGCAAGAAAAAGCCCAAGGCGGTTCCGGTATTTATTATCAATAGCGTTCTGTTCACCTTAGCGGCAATCATTGCCTCAGGGTATCTTTTCTACTATAAAAGTTCCCAATTGGCCTCGCTCCAACAGCAAAAAAAGACTAACGAGGCTACAATAGCGGACCTGAAGAACAAGATAAAGGAAGTAGAAAACTATGAAACCCAGAAACAGACGCTTGAAAAAAGAAAAGGCATAATAAAGCAACTCAAAAAAAACCAGAGCCTCCCTGTGAAAATCCTTTCAGAGATGGGCAATGTGCTGCCGAATGGCGTCTGGCTTCAGTCCATGTCTGTATCAGGCAATGACATAAAGATAAGCGGTACCGGATTCACAAATGAGGATGTTGTCAGCTATGAAAAGAATCTTAAAAAGTCAGAGCTTTTTACCGACGTAAAACTTCATGGAACACAGAAGTCAGCTGCAGGCAAAGTCGTAACTTATCAGTTTAATATAACGTGCAAGGTGAAAGAAGGATAACGTGGCCCTTAAACTTGACATAAAATTTGATCTAAAAAAGGTGCCCAAAGGCGCAAGAATAGCCATAGCCGCTGCTCCGGCAGTAATCATTGCTATACTGTTTGTAATGCTTGTGTATTTTCCTAAAACAAAGGAAATAAAAGATGCAAACGCTAAAATATCTGTACAGGAAAATGAGATAGCCAAAAATAAAACAAAGGCGGCAAAACTGGATGTTCTTAAGGTAGAAAATGACAAGCTTATTAAAGAGATCAAAGAACTTCAGGAAAAACTTCCGGAAGAAGAAGGGATATCTACGCTGATTCAGCAGATAGCCGAGATGGCTGTAAAAGCGGATATAGATATATTGACATGGAAACCAGAGGTAAAAAAAGCGCACGCAAGCGGTATAGTTGAGGAAATTCCTTTTTCCTTAACCCTTTCCGGAACTTACCACAACCTTGGCTCCTTCTTCAGCAGCCTGACACGATTAAACAGGATTGTCAATGTTTCTGATATACAACTCGGGGACCCGAAGGTGCGAAAAGAAGAGGCTGCATTAAACATAACAGTAAAAGCAACAACCTTTTCAGCAGTGAAAGAGAAGACCAAATGATACAGAATCAAAAAAACATAGAACAAAATTCAGAACGCAGAAAAGATTTATTCCTTATTGTTTGCCTTATTCTCGCATCACTTTTCTTTCTGGGGGCGTGTGATAAAAAAACTGCTCCTTCCAAGTCAGCTGCTGCAAAAACTGCTCAGGAGGCCGCTCCACAGAGCGCCGAGGCAAAAGAGACTAAAGCAGCGGATGAAGTAATCACTTACGATAAAAAGGGTAAAAGAGATCCGTTTGTTTCTCTCATTGTAACTGCGGCAGAAAAACCCAGGAAGGGGCAGGCCCCTCTTGAAAATTATGATATCAGCGCAATCAAGATATTAGGCATTGTATGGAATGATAAAGGTCATTTTGCAGAGGTAGTTTTGCCTGACGGAAAGGCATATACTTTAAGAGAGGGCATGACAATCGGGCTGCACGAAGGGAAGGTACAAAGGATAGACAAGAATCATATCGTTATCATGGAAAAAATAAAAGATTACAAGGGACAACTTAAATCGAAAGAAACAATTTTGAAACTCCGTGAAGGGGAGGAAAAATGAGACAAAAATTAAAAACCAGGAAACAGAAACCAGAAAACATAAAAAAATGGGCGGCGGCATCTTCTCTACCGTCCGTTATCTGTGTCTTCTTGTTGGCAACTCTAATGCTCGCTTCAGGATGCGCAACTACAACCAGCGTAAAGGAAGAAAGGCAAATCGCCACGCTGACTGCAATAGACATAACAGACAATACGCTTAATATCAATGCAGATAAGCCATTCAAATATACAATATACAAGCCTTCTGACCCGTATAAAGCAATTGTGGAACTTCCGGATGTGCGGCTTGGCATTGTTTCAGGCAAAATCAAATCAGAGAAAGCGGGTATAACAGAGATTATGCCGTCTCAAACGGAAGAGCCGCTGTTAAGTAAACTTGAAATACTCCTCTCCTCACCTGCCGGTATTGTGCCTGCCTACAAGGGAACCCTGCTGACACTCAACATAATTAATCTGGAAGAAGAACTTAAAGCAAAGACGACTGAAAAAGCGGCTGAAACGCCATCCGCCTTAGGCGGAGCAGAGGAAGCCAAAACAACAGAAATTGCACAACCAGAAGAAAAACCATCTGCACAAAAAGAGCTTCCGCCTGCAACATCAATTGTAAAGGTAACCATTGAAAAAGAGCAGGATGTCCTGAAGCTGACAATAAAAGGCAACGGCTCTCTAAACCCTAATGTTTTTGAACTTGACAACAGAACAGTTTTAGACATGTCTAATGTCACACTTGAAGCTCCATTACCGAAAGCACAGTCGCCGCTTAAGGGCATACGGTCAGGAAAATATAAAAACAAAACAAGAATTGTGCTTGACATGAAAGAAAAGACAAGCTTTACTGTCACCTCAATAGAGGATTCTGTGATAGTCTTATTCCAACTTCCCGAAAAAGAAAAATACGCTGCAAAGACATCTGAGGGAGAAACAAAGGTTGCTGAGGTAGCGATGAAAAACTCAGCTGCTTCTGCTGAAAAACCTGCTGAAGAAGGCAAATACAAAGGGCAGAAAATTTCTCTTGATTTTCAGGATGCAGATATAGGGCCGATATTCAGGCTTCTTGCCGATATAAGCGGGTACAACTTTGTGATTGATCCTTCTGTAAAGGGCAAGATTACCTTGAAACTCATGAATGTGCCGTGGGAGCGGGCGCTTGACATAATACTGCAGACCTTCGGCCTTGGGAAATCTGTGGAAGGCAACATAGTATGGATTGCGCCGATTGCTACGTTTACCAAAATCTCTGAAGACAAGACAAAAGCTAAGGCAGCCGAAGAAATAGCAGAGGACATTACTCAGGAGATATTACGTATAAATTATGCCACTGCCGGCGATATTAGCGCTGCTATTACTAATGCCAAACTGGTCACTAAAGATAGAGGCAGTATAACGATGGATACAAGGATGAATGCTCTTATTATCAAGGACACACAGAAAAACATTAACAAAATAAAAGAGCTTGTAAAAATAATGGATATTGCAAAACCGCAAGTTATGATAGAGGCAAAGATAGTAGAGGTGGGCAGCGATTACAGCGAATCACTTGGGATAAGATGGGGAGGACAAACCGGAGACGGGAAGCCTAGTGTTGGTTTCGGCGATGTTAAGATTAACAGCGGGACATTTTCTGTGAATACTCCTATAGTAACTGCAGGGTCCTCTACCACAAATCCCGGCGGTGTCTTAGGTTTAAGTTTAGGCAGCGCAAACTCTGTGCAGGTGAACCTGTCGCTTTCAGCGCTTGAATCAGTCAGTCAAGCACGGACATTATCAAACCCAAAGATATTGACAATGGATAATGAATCAGCCACTATTCAACAGGGACAAACCTTCTTTGTTCCGACCACAAGCTCTGAAGGGACAAAGACAGAGGAAAAAACTGCAACTTTAAGCCTAACAGTCAAACCAAAGATTACACCTGATGGTTATATACAGATAGACATACTTGCAACGGATGATGCACTCCAGGCTGGTACTGCTGGTGCTTCTGCTGTTATAAATAAAAAGAGTTTAACCACAAAGGCATTAGTAAAAAATGGTGAGACATTAGTGCTGGGAGGAATTTATAAAACAAGTACAACAGAAACAGAGGAAGGGGTGCCGCTATTAAGCAAGATACCGATTTTAGGATGGCTATTTAAGAAAAAGGATCAGACAGGGCCTAATGTTAAGGAACTCCTTATATTCATAACTCCAACAATTGTAACTAAGCCGTAAAAATTTATTCTGCGATGGCTCTCAGATACCTTACGTCAGGAGAATCGCACGGCAAAGTCCTTATAGGAATTCTTGAGGGGATTCCCTCAGGGCTTCCTGTTTCTTCCGGCGACATAGACAGTGACCTAAGAAGAAGACAGGGAGGCCACGGCCGTGGCGGACGAATGAAAATAGAGGCTGACCGCGCTCAAGTGCTGTCAGGCGCCCGCTTTGGCAAGACAATCGGCTCTCCAATAGCCCTCCTTATAGAAAATAAAGACTGGCAGAACTGGCAGGATATTATGAGTGTAACCCCCCTCACTCCCCCCTTAAATAAGGGGGGAAACAAATGGGGGTTAGTTGCCAGCCCACGGCCCGGGCACGCTGACCTTGCCGGCGCAGTTAAATATGACACGCATGATATAAGGAATATTCTTGAGCGCTCAAGCGCAAGGGAAACAGCAATGAGGGTCGCTCTTGGAGCAATAGCAAAGAGGTTTCTATCTGAATTCGGCATCAAGATAGGCAGCTATGTCATACAAATAGGGAAAGTTCAAAGTTCAAAATTAAAAATTAAAAGTTCAGAAAAAGAACTTTTAGAATCGTTCAGGAGTGCTGAAATATCTCCTGTGAGATGTCCTGATAAACCCTCATCAAAAAATATGGTTCAACTAATAGACAAGGCTCTAAAAGAAGGAAATTCTCTTGGTGGAATCTTTGAGGTCTTTGCAACAGGCATCCCTGTCGGCCTCGGCAGCCATATACAATGGGACAAACGGCTTGACGGAAAACTTGCTCAGGCATTGATGTCCATTCAGGCTATTAAAGGTGTTGAAATCGGCATGGGTTTTGAAATGGGCGGGAAATCCGGGTCAGAGGTAATGGACGAGATATTTTATAAAAGTCCAAAGTTTTATAGGAAAACAAATAACGCCGGAGGGATTGAAGGCGGAATGACAAACGGGATGCCGATAATAATAAGGGCGGCAATGAAACCAATACCCACATTAAGAAAGCCACTTGGTTCAGTTGATATCAATACAAAGAAGCCGATCAAAGCTGCTTACGAACGTTCTGATGTTTGTGCTGTGCCTGCTGCAGGCGTTGTCGGCGAGGCGATGACAGCGCTTGTTATAGCTGACGCCTTCCTTGAGAAATTCAGCGGCGACAGCACAGCAGAGGTTAAGAGGAACTATAAATCCTACATTAAATATCTTTCTAAATTCTGACAGAATCTTGTCTGCTCGGAATATTTGTAAGAGACGGTTGTCTTTCGGTAATGTTAATACAAACGCATTAAGTAGAGTGTCATTACGAGGAGTGAAACGACGAAGCAATCTCGCAGTTATAATTTGAGATTGCCACGCTCCCGTTGGTCGCTCGTAATGACAACGTAAAAACATTTAGTCCGTTTCTGAATAATCGATAAATTAACTCCAAAAATGCGTTTAAATAATGCGATTGACATAATCAAAAATATAATGAAAAATACACTATGAAAAATATTGTGCTGACCGGTTTTATGGGAACCGGCAAATCCGAGGCGAGCAAAGAACTTTCAAAAGTTCTCGGCTGGAAGGTAATAGACATTGATACAGAAATAGAGAAATCTCAGAGGATGAAAATCACCGGGATATTTAAACAGTTCGGAGAACCTGGGTTCAGGGATATTGAGACGGAGATGATAAAAAAACTTTCTAAAAACAAAAATGTTATTATCTCAACGGGAGGCGGCGCTGTCTTAAGGCAGGAGAATGTGGATGCCTTGAGAGAGAATGGAGTAATTATCTGTCTTACAGCCGCACCTGAGACCATACTGAAACGGACAAGCAACAATAACGACAGGCCATTGCTTCAGGTGGAAGAGCCTTTAAAGAAGATCAGGGAGCTTCTTGAATTCAGAATGCCTTATTATGAAAAAGCGGATATAATGATAGATACAGAGAACAAGACGCCTCTTGTGATTGCGGAGGAAATAATAAAATTAGTTAAGAATGTTGGCTAATGCATTTGAGGATGTTAAAGTGAAAAAGATAAGAGTTAACCTTGGAGAGAGAAGCTACGGCATCTGCATCGGAAGCAAGATTCTTGAAAAGATTGGTCCTAAGCTGAAATCTTTCAACTCAAGCCCAAAAACCGCAATCATAAGCAATCCGACCGTATATAGGCTTTACGGCAAAAAAGTTCTGAATTCCATAAGGTCATCAGGATTTGACGCCATCCCTGTAATCATCCTTGACGGAGAAAAATACAAGGACATAAGTATAGTTCAGAAGATTTATGGAGAACTTCTCCGACACAGGCTTGACAGAAAATCTGCTCTCATCGCGCTTGGCGGTGGAGTCATTGGAGACATAACAGGTTTTGTCGCATCAACATACATGAGGGGAATTGATTATATCCAGATTCCAACAACACTGCTTGCTCAGGTTGACAGTTCAGTCGGAGGCAAGACAGGCGTTAATCACAAGCTCGGCAAAAACATGATAGGCACATTCTACCAACCAAAACTTGTATGGATAGATATTGATACATTGAAAACCCTTCCTCAAAAAGAATTGCTTGCTGGGCTTGCCGAAGTAATCAAGTACGGCGTGATATGGGACGTGAAACTGTTTGCGTTTTTAGAGAATAACAGAGATAAAATCCTGAGGCTTGACAAGAAGTCATTAACTCACATAATCAAACGCTCCTGCGAGATTAAAGCTGAGGCCGTCTCAAAAGATGAGAGGGAAGCAGGGTTGAGGGCGATATTGAATTACGGGCATACGATAGGCCATGCAATAGAGACAGTGACCGGATATAAAAAATATCTTCATGGTGAGGCTCTTGCCATCGGAATGTTTATCGAAGCAGAAATAGCTGAAAGCCTGAAGCTTCTCAAAGAGAAAACCGTTCAGAGAATAAAGTCATTGATCGAATCCTATGGGCTTCCAACTAAAATACCGGTTAGGATAAATCGAAACACTCTCCTTGCATCCATGCAGCTTGATAAAAAAGCAGTTGCAGGAGAGTTGAAATTTATACTACCCGAGCGGATTGGAAAGGTGAGGATTCAGAATGGAATCGAGGGAAAGATTATAAGAGAGGCCTTAAAGACAAACTGAGGACTTTTCATTTATTTTTTCTCAACCCTTCCCCAAAAACTTCCTCGCATCCCCGACGCGCATTGTGATTCTTTGCGTATCAAGATATTCAAGAATCGGAAGGGCGTATTTTCTTGAGGTATTCAGGATGTCTCTGAACTCCGCAACTGTCATCTCCTTCTTTTTGCTGAAGAAGTTTTTCAGCGCATCAATTATCTTTTCGTAAACAGACTTTGTTATATACATTGTCTCGTTAACCCTCACAAGGCTTCCCTGTTTTGCCATTAGCTTGAGGATATCATCAAGTTGTTTCTGCTGAAGATTTAAGGTCTTTGCAATCTCTTCTTTCAGCGGAGGCTGAAAGCCTGCCTGCTCAAGCAGATTCAGAATCTTTGTCTCAATGCCTTTATCAACCTCTGACAATGAGACTTTAA
The DNA here is from genome assembly GCA_016195565.1 of Nitrospirota bacterium. NCBI lineage: Bacteria > Pseudomonadati > Nitrospirota > Nitrospirota bacterium. Next base: position 86,964 of record JACPZK010000002.1, read on the forward strand.
AGAATGAAAGGCGCATGAGGTCTTTGTCTATTACAACATTGTTCATTGTTGCTGTAAGCGCATTAAAGATTTTCTGGTCAATCTTAAGCTGCGCCCTCACCTCTTCTTTCGGCATGCCTGTTTTCAAGGAATTTTGTTTATGAAAGGCATTCAGGATTTTATCAATGCCTGCCCTGATTGAATTTACTGCAACGCTGTGAATAAGAATATTTTCATGCTGCACTATCACGCCTTTCTGTTCCAGCGCTTTTACCGCATCCTGTATTGCAGGCACATCCGCATTTATCCAGCCTTCCAGCGTAGTAACAGGCATTCCATTTATGCCCGCCTTTTTTATCTTCACTCCTATCTTCTCCTCAAGTGTTCCGAGTTCCAAAATTTTCAGGTCTTCTATCCCCTCAGCCTTCTTCCTCCTGCCCGGATGCGCGTCAAGAATTTCGCCTCCGCCGATTGTCTCAACAGGAGAGAACCTCCTTATAATGTACCTGTCTCCTGACATTACAATAACAGGCTCATGAAGCCTCAATTGACAGTAGCAGCCTTCGCCGGGTTTTATTTCCTCAAGGTTATACAGTATTACCCTTGCAATCATTTCAGATGTTCCTGAATGAAAATGGACAAGGCTTCTGTTTTTTAAAACAGGCGCATCTTCAAGAAGTTCTATTTTTGCATCTACAGCCTTTGCAGGAGAAAATCTCCCGGGAACGACAACAACATCCCCTCTTTTCAGGCTTTCTTTTTCTACTCCGGAAACATTTATTGCAACCCTTTGGCCTGCATAAGCAGTCTTTATTGATTTCCCGTGGCTGTGAAGGCCGCGCACCTTGCTGTTTATATTTGCCGGAAGCACCTCAACAGGATCATCAACAGAAATACTTCCTGAGATGGCAGTGCCGGTAACTACAGTGCCGAATCCCTTCAGCGTAAAAACCCTGTCAATGGGAAGCCTGAAGAGCCCTTTTGTCAGCTTTGGTTTTACTGTTAGGGCAACGTCTCTGATTTTTTCCTTTAGGAGTTCTATATTCTTCCCTGTCTTTGATGAAACAGGGATTATATACGCTCCTTCAAGGAATGTCCCTTTCACAAAATCCTTCACTTCTTCTGAAACAAGTTTTATCCAGTCATCTTCAACAAGGTCTGCCTTTGTAATAACAATCAGTCCCGATTTGATTTTAAGGAGATTACATATTGAAAGATGCTCTCTGCTCTGAGGCATTATTCCTTCGTCTGCCGCAATAACAAGGATGACAATATCAATGCCTCCCGCGCCTGCAAGCATGTTTCTTACAAGCCTCTCATGTCCCGGAACATCAATAATGCCTACTGTAAGTCCGTCAGGATAAGCAAGGTCTGCAAAGCCGAGGTCAATCGTAATGCCGCGCTCTTTTTCTTCTTTCAGCCTGTCAGGGTCTATGCCTGTCAGCGCCTTGACCAATGCGCTCTTGCCGTGGTCGATATGTCCTGCTGTGCCGAGTATTACATAGTGCATAAATTCACTATATTGTAGTAATCTTTATATATGTAAGACAAGGAAGAAAAACAGACCGGGGCTATGGCTGGATTGAGGCAAGATTCACGGGTCTGTTTTTGAGCTACAGAGCAGTAGAGCAGCAGTCCAGTAGTCAAAAACAAGTTTCACTAAAAACGACTGCTCTACTGAGCTGCTGCGCTATTGCTCTAATGTTAAGGCAGTTTAATATTGCCGAAAGACAGTTATAGCCTCCATTTAAGGACACATTTACAAATGAAAAAGATTGCGATAACAATGGGCGACGCAGCCGGAGTAGGGCCTGAGATAATTGCCAAAGCCCTTTACTGCGCTGAGATAAGAGACTTCTGCGCTCCCCTCGTAATCGGAAGCAGAATTGTCATGCAGGAGGCGATAGACCTGCTTAACCTTCCTCTGAAATTAAGAATCATCGAATCACCTGATGAATGCACATCAGGAATAGGGACAATTGAGCTTATTGATGAGAGAACATCTGGAGGTTTTGAAAAAGGTAAGGCAACTGCAAAAAACGGAAAGGCATGTGTCATTTATATCAAAAAAGCAGTTGAACTCGCTCTGAATAAAAAAGTTGACGGAATTGTTACTGCGCCTATTTCAAAAGAGGCATTGAAGATGGCAGGCATGAAATGGCATGGCCACACTGAAATGCTTGTTGAGCTTACAGACACAAAAGATTACGCAATGATGCTTGTCGGCGAGCCTTTAAGGGTGATTCTTGTCACGATACATACTCCGCTCAGGAGCGTGCCGGACATGATTACAAGAGAAAGCGTATTAAAAACCATAAAGCTTGCAAAGAAAGCATGCGATATGTTGGGGATAGAAAATCCGAGGATTGCAGTTGCAGGATTAAATCCACATGCAGGAGAAGCAGGGATATTCGGAAGTGAAGAAAGCAATGCGATTATCCCCGCAATTGAAGAGGCAAAAAAATTAGGGATTCCTGTTACAGACCCTTATCCGCCGGATACCGTATTCAACAAAGCGTATAATGGTCAGATTGACATGGTGGTATGCATGTACCACGACCAGGGGCTGATACCGTTGAAGATGATTGCCTTTGACAAAGGGGTAAATGTTACAGTTGGACTGCCATTTGTAAGGACATCGCCTGACCACGGAACAGCTTATGACATTGCATGGAAAGGAATAGCCAATCCTTCAAGCATGCTTGAGGCAATAAAACTGGCATCAAGGCTTGAAGTGTAGATTTGGAGGGAATTAATAACTTAAAGTTTCCCATTCTGTATTTCTACTGTCCTGTCCGTAACACTTCTTTACACTTTTATGTAGTGGCATTCCGGCTTGTCCAAAATATTTCCCCTTTTAAAAGAAGGATTCCCGACAAGCTCCACATCCCCTTATTTTTTAAATCCCTAAATTTTCTCCCTATCTTATCCCTCACCCCTCAAAAAAGGCAAGACCGCATTCAATAGTGTCAGAGTATTAAAGGGGCAGAACAGTTTAAGCAAGTATCGTTTTTACGCGGCCTATTTCTCCGCTTTCCATGCGAACTTTGATTCCATGCGGATGTGCGGGTGAATTAGTTAAAATATCCCTTACAATTCCTTCAGTGAGCTTCCCTGTCTGCTGGTCTTTTTTCAGCACGATTGAAACACGTAATCCACGTTTTATATCTGCGCGTCTGGTCCCGTCCATAAAGTGCTCTCCTGTGAGTCATTTTTTGACTCCATAATCTTACTTAATTTTCCTGTGCCCTTATCTTCTTTTTTTATCTGATGTATCTTTCCGTGCAGTGCAGGTGATGATGAAATTTTCAGGCTCCAGATCAGGATTTTTCTCAAGCTCCTCAACAAAAATATTGATTGCCTTTCGCATAAAGGCTGAGAAGTTTATGCCCCTTGGCAATGTGTGGATCCTCTGACGCGTGTCTTCGTCGATTGATACTGTGTGTTTTGCCATAATCACTCCTTTTTCAATGAATGCTGTGAATGTTTAAATAAGGTAGAGGCGTTGATGAGGATGCCGGAGAAATAACCATATTTTCAGAAATCCTCAAATTTTTTCTTATCTTATCCCGCCCCGCTCAAAAAAGGCAAGCAGGAAACAAGTGCAATAGAGCAAAAGTCAGAAGTGCGGAAGAAGTTCAAAAATATGATAGTGCGGAAGCGCGGGAAGTTATCCTGCCTTTTCGGTATCGCCACCGGGAAATTTAACCTAACGTAAAAGTTAACAATAACATCAAAAGGACAAAAAGCAATTTTTTTGCAAATATATGTGTTTGCATTTTTTATTGATTTGCAGTATATTTTAATAAATAATCGCATATAAGGATCCTGCAATATCCCGCAGGATATCTAACTTAAGGAGGCAACTATGAAAAAGACTCTATTAGCACTCGCGGCAATGGTGTCAATGGTCTTCATTGCAGGATCTGTAATGGCGGCGGAAAAACCTCTTACCCCTGCAACCCTTCAGGGCGCAACCGTGGTAGATGATGGCTGGGTTAAGGCAAACCATGGCAAGATGAAGGTCTTTGACGTCAGAAAGAAGGCAGAATATGTTGAGGCACACATCCCTGGCGCTGTTTCCGTTCCATACGACGAAAAAAGCGAACATGTAGTCGATTTTGATGCAAAAAAGGATGAGCTTGACCTCAGCAAATTTCCTGCTGACAAGAATGCGCCTATTATTGTGTATTGCAATGGACCAAGGTGCTGGAAATCCTATAAAGCATCAGTCCTTCTTATTAAGGCAGGGTACAAAAAAGTCTACTGGTATCGTAATGATGGCTCTGTTGGGTGGAAATCAAAGGGTTATCCTGTTGAGTAACCTTAAGCAGGGGGTGTATGTTAATACCTCCCCTGCTTAAACAATGATTGATATCTCTTGCAAAATAATTTTATTCCTCCTGTGTTTTCTGGGTATTGGAGATGTTGCCTATGGCGAAGATAGCCGTTTTATTTTTGATAAGAATGAATACAATTTAGGAACATTAGAAGAAGGCCGCTTATTATCATTTGACATCCCCTTAAAGAACACGACAACCAAACCATTGAATATCATTTCTCTTGAACCTTCCTGTGGGTGCGTTAATGCAGTTGTAATTAACGGAAGTATCGGCAGAGGTGATACAGGTATTATCAGGGTTACTATCGATACCACGGGGAAAATAGGCAAGGTAATGAAAACAATCGAGGTCGTAACCGATATCTCTGCGACTCCGTTCGTTCTTAAGCTGAGGGCATTGGTCAAGCATTCCGGCAACGGAGTTGCAAACGCAGGCGCTATCTTCCATGGAGACTGCAGAAAATGCCATGTAGGAACGGATATAAAATCAAAACAGGGTGAAATACTCTATAACGCTGTGTGTTTTATGTGCCATAAAAACTATTCAACCTATAAACATTTGAGTAAGGAGTCGCTTGAAAAATCAATTTCAGACGGGATAACCAATACTTCAATGCCGGGGTTTGCCGAAACTAATGGGGGGCCGCTCTCGCCTGAACAAATATCTTCACTTATAGATTTTTTAAAAAAGCAAAAATAAGGCGCCCGCATTTTGGCAATGTACTGCTCAAACAATTTCCTGCTGGCCCCTGAGATTATAATATCATTCCTTGCAACAGGCCGCATCTATACACGAAAACTTTCAACCTGCCTGTTTAACAAGGTCCCCTGAGTTTCAAGGTTGTCTACCATTCTATCAAGTTCTGTGGCCAGGCTAACATTCTTCTCAGCCTCTGCCATCAGGGTTTCGATTGCGTTTAGAATATTCCCGACTGCATTCTTCTGTTCAGCAGTAGCATGTGTTATAGCCTTCATCCTTTGAGATGCGTCAGCTATTACTTTAGATATCGAACTGCTTTCTGCCGATTGTTCTGCAGTAGATTTTTTTACCATTTGCGTAAATCTTCTTACATTCTCTGTTGAAAGCAGAATATGCTCTAATGCCTTATTCTGCTCATTTGTAGCCTTTTTAATCCCTTCTGCCATCATATTGACCCTCTGGATATTTGTTGCCATCTGTCCAACACCTTTCGTTTGCTCATCTATTGCAATTTCAATCCTTTTTGCCATCTCAAGTGATATTCCTGAGCTGTCTATAATTGTAGTAAGGGCGTCCTCAGCATCTTTTGATAATTTTTCGGTTTCTGAAACTCTTTCTAAGACGCGACCTGTTGAACTCCCTGCTTCAGCTACCTTTTCCTGTATTTTTTTTATCAATTCTTCGATTTCCTTGGTAGAAACAGCAGTCCTCTCGGCAAGTCCTTTTACTTCATCAGCTACAACGGCAAAGCCCTTTCCATGTTCACCTGCCTGTGCTGCCAGAATAGCAGCGTTTAAGGAGAGGAGGTTAGTAGTATCAGATATCCCGTTAATAACTTCTACTATATTCCCTATGTCAATTGACATATCTCCAAGTTTGCCAACAACCTCTACTGTTGAAGAAATCTCATCTTTTATTTTTTCTATCCCATTCCTCGTTATTTTCACAGCCTTAAGCCCAAGTACAGAAGCATTATTCTTAACTTTTGCAGACATGACTGCCTCTTCCTTTGAAAATGCGCTGACCTCAGTAATTGATGCACTCATTTCAGTTATGGTTGCAACAACATCTTCAGTTTCTCTGAAGAGTGTTTCTACACCGGAAGCTACCTCTTTTAACGATGCTGCTATCTGGTTTATAGATGATGCTGTTCCGGCCGTTAGTGAGTCAAGTTCTTCAGAATGTTTCGCAATCTCTGTAGCGGCGGCGGCCATTTCAAAAGACGATGACGAAGTGTCTTCTGTAAATCTGTGGAGTTCTTCTATATCATTTGCTACCGCTTTAATAGAAGCTGACATCTCTTCGGTAGAAGCTGATGTTGTCTCAATCGCCTCCATCTGTGTTTTTGCTGAATCCTGAACCAGTTTTGAGGAGCGTCCAATAGCATTAGATGCGGAAGAGACTTCGCGGGAAACTTCAAGAAGGCCTTTTACCATATTCTGCATGCCTTCTGTAAATTTATTAAACCATCCGGCAAGGGTGCCAATCTCATCTTCCGAGGCGATGGCGAGCCTTCTGGTCAAGTCACCTTTGCCTTCAGCTATATCTTTAAGCACAACGACTGTATCGTTAATAGGTCTGGTAATAGAACGATTTATGGTAATCCCGAAGAAAAGGAAGACGGCAATCAGGAAGAGTGATGTAATTATAACAAGCCGGTTAATATTAGCTATAACTTTCTGTTTCTCCGTATAATATTCAATTACTGCCTTCTCCTGAGCCTCAGCCATTTTATCTATCGACTTAAATATCAGAGGCCTGAAATCAAGATATTCGTCTATAAGGCCTGGTACCCCCTTTGGATTATTACTAAAGTAAACACCTTGCAGCTTAACAGCTACTTTTTTAAATCCGCTGTACCCCTTCTCAAAATTATCCTTATCTTTTAGTAAGGCATCATCAGTGATTTTGCCCTTCACATCGCTCCATAATCTGTCCACTTCATTTAGCGATATCTTTAGATGCTCCCCCGAACCTATTGCTGCAACTAAATCTGATGTCACAGCGGCCATGCGATACTCAAGCTCCCTGAAGATAAGCTGCATCTTTCTGAGGTTGTCAAGCGGCACAACTTTTTGGGAATAAATTTCTTCAAGTGTATTTAATTGTTTTTTCCCCATTATAATTATTCCGATTGTAAAGGTTATAAATACAACAAGCGATAATATAACCCCAATCAGCACTTTTTGTGATATTTTTACCTTTTTAAAAAACATATTTTTTCTTCCTCCAGCTTTAAAGAATTAAATCCAGTAATCAGCTTACTTTCTAAAAGGAACTGAAATCTATATTTATATACTTATATTATAATGAATTTTCATAAAGAATACGCTGTTTTAAATCAAGGAGGTAGTGTAAATTTTTCTGTTCGAAGAAAATTAAAGTAAACATATCATCAAAGCGTGTTGAAAAATGTATGGAATTTTTGCTTTAAAAAATTAATCCGGGGCACATCCCCTTATTTTTTAAATCTCTGAATTTCCCCTATCTTATCCCTCTCCCCTCAAAAAAGGCAAGCAGGAAACAAGTGCAATAGAGCAAAAGACTTTAAGCAGCATAGTGTCAGAGTATCAAAGTTTCAGAGTTTGAAAAGCAGCCAAAAAGCCTTTTATCCCATGTTATAATTCAATACTATGAGCTTGCTGCACTTCTACCGAAAACCGGCGCTTTCTGAGACAAAGAAGAAAAACCTTCTTCCGATTCTCAGACAGTGCGTTGCATCTGATATTAATGATATAGAGACAGAGCACTGCTTTAATATTGAGACAACTGCTCCGCTTACAAGTGAAGAACTGAATACCCTCAGATGGCTTTTGGAAGAGACATTTGAGCCTGAGAATTTTGGGGATAGAAGCTTTTTAGCCTACATCTCTGAAGATGTCATTGCGAGGAGCAAAGCGACGAAGCAATCTCAAAACATCAAGATTGCCACGCCGGAGCCTACCCTGAGCGATAAAACGAGATTGCTTCGCTCCACTCGCAATGACAATTCCTTGATTATAGAGGTCGGTCCCCGCATGAATTTCACAACAGCATGGTCAACGAATGCTGTATCTGTATGCCATGCCTGCGGATTAAAGAAGATTACGAGAATAGAGAGGTCGAGGAGATACAAATTAGTCAGGAGTCAGGAGTCAGGAGTCGGGAGTCAGAAAACAACCTCCGAACTCCAAACTCCAAACTCCGAACTAAATACTTTTTTAAGTTTAGTTCACGACCGTATGACCGAATGTCCTTATCCAAAGACTCTGGAAACATTTGAAACTGGGATTAAGCCTGAGCCTGCTTATGTAGTGCCCTTAATTGAGGAAGGCACATCTGCATTAAGAAAGATAAACGTTGAGATGGGCCTTGGACTTGATGACTGGGACGTAGAATATTACTACAACCTCTTTGTAAAAGACCTGAAACGCAATCCGACAAATGTTGAATGCTTTGATTTAAGCCAGTCAAACAGCGAACATTCACGGCACTGGTTTTTCAGGGGGAAATTAATAGTAGACGAGAAAGAAATTCCTGAAAACCTGATGCAGATTATAAAACAGCCATTAAAGACAAATCCAAATAACAGTGTGATTGCATTCAAGGATAATTCAAGCGGCATTAAGGGGTACGAGATTAAGACGATTATCCCTCAAAATGTCGGAAGGCATTCAAGATTCAAAGAGGCAAGCCTTAAATATCACGTAATCTTTACGGCAGAGACACATAACTTTCCAAGCGGTGTTGCGCCATTCCCCGGCGCTGAGACAGGAACAGGCGGAAGGATTAGAGATGTTCAGGCAACAGGAAAAGGCGCCCATGTTATAGCAGGCACAGCAGCATACTGCGTTGGAAATCTCAGAATTCCCGGATATAAACTCCCATGGGAAGATGAATCATTTGAATATCCGAACAACCTCGCATCGCCTTTACAGATAGAGATTGAGGCAAGCAACGGCGCATCTGATTATGGCAACAAATTCGGCGAGCCTGTTATTCAGGGCTTTACGCGGTCATTCGGAATGAGGCTTGCTAACGGCGAAAGAAGGGAATGGATTAAGCCCATCATGTTCACTGCCGGAATCGGCCAGATGGATGCAAGGCATATTGAAAAGGGGCAGCCTGAAAAGGGGATGCTCGTCACAAAGATAGGCGGCCCTGCATACAGGATAGGAATGGGAGGAGGCGCTGCCTCAAGCATGATTCAGGGAGAAAATATTGCAGAGCTTGATTTCAATGCTGTCCAGCGCGGTGATGCAGAGATGGAGCAGAAACTTAACAGGGTAATAAGGGCATGCGTTGAGCTTGGCAGTGATAATCCGATAATAAGCATCCACGATCAGGGAGCAGGCGGAAACTGCAATGTCGTAAAAGAGATAATCTATCCTGCGGGCGCAAAGATTGAGATAAGAAAGATTCAGATCGGAGACAACACGCTCTCTGTGCTTGAGATATGGGGCGCAGAGTATCAGGAACAGAATGCGCTTCTCATCAAACCTGATAAGGCAGATATATTTGAAGAACTCTGCAAGAGGGAAAAAGTTCCATTCTCATTCATAGGACAGATTACAGGCGACGGATATATTGTGCTTCATGATGAAAATGACGGAGGCGCGCCTGTTAATCTCGATTTAGAAAAAATCCTCGGCGACATGCCGCAGAAGACATTCAAACTTGAAAGGGTTCAGCCGAAACTTGAACCTCTTAAACTTCCCGAGGACATTACTGTAAGGGATGCGCTGGACAGGGTTTTGAGGCTTGTCTCTGTCGGCTCAAAGAGATTCCTTACAAACAAGGTTGACAGAAGCGTTACAGGACTCATTGCAAGGCAGCAGTGCGCAGGGCCTTTGCATCTTACAGTATCTGATGCGGCGGTAATTGCCCAGAGTCATTTCGGGCTTACAGGGGCAGCTATTTCCATAGGCGAGCAGCCTATAAAGACCCTCATCAATCCATCTGCTACTGCTCGGCTTTCTGTCGGAGAGGCATTAACGAATATTGTCTGGGCAAAGATAAGCAAACTTAAAGATATAAAATGCTCTGGCAACTGGATGTGGGCTGCAAAACTTCACGGCGAAGGCGCAAGGCTTTATGATGCGGCAGTTGCAGTGCGAGGGATAATGCTTGAACTCGGCATTGCAATTGACGGCGGAAAAGACAGCCTTTCAATGGCTGCAAAGGTAGCCTCAAAGGATAAGACGGAGACCGTCAAATCACCCGGCACGCTCGTAATCTCTGCCTATGCGACATGCCCTGACATCACTAAAGTTATTACGCCTGATATCAAGCAGCCCGGGAAGAGCAAACTTTTATTTATTGATCTCGGGAACAACAGAGACAGGCTTGGCGGAACTTCACTTGCACAGGTTTATAACCAGATTGGCAATGAATCGCCTGACGTTGATGATCCGAAATTACTGAAGAGGGCATTTAACGCAGTTCAGGAACTTATATCAAAAGACCTGATACTTTCAGGCCATGACAGGAGCGACGGAGGATTAATCACAACAATTCTTGAGATGGCATTTTCAGGGAATTGCGGAATGGAGATAAACTTCAAGATGCAGGATTCAAGATTCAAGATTCAAGATGAAATTATACCAATGCTTTTTTCCGAGGAGTTAGGATTGGTTATTGAATATCTCCCTAAGAATGAGAAAAAGATAACAGCAGAACTCAAGAAACAGAAAATCCCGTATCAGGTTATTGGTAAAACCACTGCCGAAAAAAGAATCAAAATATCACTCCAAACTCCAAACTCCAAACTCCAAACTGTTTTAGACGAGGACATGAGAATTCTCAGAGGGATATGGGAAGAGACGAGTTATCAATTGGAAAGGCTTCAGATGAATCACGACTGTGCAGATGAGGAGAAAAAGGTCATCTTTGACAGGAAGGGATACAGTTTCAATCTTTCATTCATTCCTGAACAGACTTCTCCTGAGATTATAAAAAAGGCGGGAAAGCCCTCTGTTGCAATAGTCCGTGAGGAAGGAAGCAACAGTGACAGGGAGATGACGTCAGCTTTCTATCAGGCAGGGTTTGATGTGTGGGATACCACAATGACTGATTTCCTTGAAGGAAAGGTGAATCTTGACAGCTTCAGGGGCATAGCATTTGTAGGCGGATTCAGCTATGCAGATGTCCTTGATTCCGCAAAGGGATGGGCAGGTGTTATAAAGTTCAATAAAGAGATTTACGAACAGTTTCAGAAATTTTACAACAGGCCTGACACATTCAGCCTCAGCGTATGCAATGGCTGCCAGCTTGCGGCCTTGCTTGGATGGATTCCGTGGCAGGGGATTGAAGACGAATACCAGCCGAGGTTTATCCATAATGTCTCAGGAAGATTTGAGTCGAGATTTTCAGCAGTAAAGATACTTCCAAGCCCTTCAATTATGCTTAAGGGAATGGAAGGCTCTACTCTCGGAATCTGGGTTGCACATGGAGAGGGAAGGGCTTATTTCCCAAAAGAAGACATTCTCAATAAAGTAGAAAAAGACTCCCTTGCGCCTGTGCGCTATGTTGATGATGGCGGGAATATTACAAACACATACCCGTTTAATCCAAACGGCTCTGTAAACGGAATCGCTGCTTTATGCACTCCTGACGGAAGACACCTTGCAATTATGCCTCATCCTGAAAGGACCTTCCTCAAATGGAACTGGGCGTGGATGCCTGAAGAATGGAAAAAAGAACTCAAGGCGTCGCCGTGGCTCAGGTTATTTCAGAATGCAAGGCAGTGGTGCGAGGGAAAATAATTACTTAAGAAAAAGCTCCATCTGCGCCAGGCGCTCGCCCGGAAAGCTTATCGGATAGTTGTCATCAAAACATGCAGTGCAGAAGTTATGTGATTCCGGGACTATGTTCTTCAGTCCTTCAAGGCTCAGATAGGCAAGTGTGTCGGCAGTCATGAATTTTCTTATCTCTTCAACACTATGTGAAGATGCAATAAGCTCCTGCCTTGTAGGTGTGTCAATGCCATAGAAACACGGCCCTACAGTAGGAGGAGAGCTTATCCTTATGTGAACCTCTTTTGCGCCTCCGCCCTCACGCAGCATCTTAACGATCTTTTTGCTTGTTGTGCCCCTGACAATAGAGTCATCTATCACTATTACCCTTTTGCCTTCAAGAAGCTGTCTTACGGGATTAAGTTTTATCTTAACGCCGAAATGCCTTATGCTCTGTTTCGGCTCTATAAATGTCCTGCCGATGTAATGGTTCCTTATGAGGCCGAAATCGAATGGAAGTTTGCTTTCTTCTGCGAATCCTATTGCAGCAGGCACGCCTGAATCAGGCACTGCAATCACAAGGTCAGCGTCAACGCCTGATTCCCTCGCAAGCTGGGCTCCGAATTTCTTTCGCATCTCATTAACATTTTTCCCGCCGAAGATATAGCTGTCAGGGCGCGAAAAATATATAAACTCAAATATGCAGGATGCCTGTCTCAGAGCAGTCAATGGCTTCATTGACTTTAAACCGTTCTCATTGATGATAAGGAGTTCTCCGGGCTCGACATCGCGGATATATGTTGCGCCGATAAGGTCAAGTGCGCATGTCTCTGATGCTACGACGTATGCGCCGTCAACCTGTCCGAGGCTCAGGGGCCTTACACCATACGGGTCTCTCACAGCGATCAGTTCTCTTTCCCTCAGTATCAGAAGGCTGAAGGCCCCGCTGACCTGCCTTAACGCCTCAATTACCCTTTCGTAAAAGTCTCCAGTTTTTGAATGCGCTATGAGGTGCACTATAACCTCGCTGTCGGATGTTGACTGGAATATTGCGCCTTCTTTTTCAAGTTCTTCTCTTATCTCTCCGGCATTCACAAGATTGCCGTTGTGAGCTATGGCCAATGGCCCCAGGGCAAAATTTGCCAGTATCGGCTGGACGTTTTTAAGAACACTGCTTCCTGCTGTTGAATAACGGTTATGACCTATTGCGATATGGCCGGGAAGTTTTTTCAGGCGCTTTTCGCTGAAGATGTCGGCGACAAGCCCCATTGATTTCTCAAGATGAAGATGTCTGCCGTCAGAAGAGCAGATGCCTGCGCCTTCCTGCCCCCTGTGCTGTAGCGCATATAAGCCGAGATATGCAAGGTTGGACGCCTCGGAATGTCCGTAAACCCCGAAGACTCCGCATTCCTCGTGTATATCGTGGAACTTCATTCCTTATTTTAGCATATATAATGCGGCGATGTGGTCAGATGCGAAGGGCCGGAAAGGTCTGAAGATAGCGCTTTGTCATGGACTCTTGATAGTAAGATTAATGCTGTTATTGCGCCAACAAGAGCCATAAACATATCCGACTGGGTGTAGTAATTGGGGACACACCCCATATTTTTAATATGATCCATACGCTCTCTCATGAAAAGCAGTATAAGACAAATTTTCGGAGAATTACAAGGGCAAAATTAACTGGCGGAGGGGGTGAGATTCGAACTCACGGTAGAGTTGCCCCTACAACGATTTTCAAGACCGTCGCCTTCAACCGCTCGGCCACCCCTCCATTTAAAAACAAGTTGAGAGTTAAGAGTTTAAAGTTAAAATTTGAAAATTAAGAATCCTGATTGTTAATAATATCAAAAATACCTTTTTTAAGACAAGTCATTCTAAACGCTACTAAAATAAAAAGCCCTCAAAAGAGGGCATTATTAGTTTACATTTACTCGTCATTCCGTGCTTGACACGGAATCCAGTTCCTTTAATTACTGGATTCCCGCTTTCGCGGGAATGACAGATCGGATATTTTACTTACGCTGCTTCAGCCTTTTTCTTTTTCTTTTCTGCCGCTGCTGCAAAGACTTCTGATGCATTGAATGTCCCGTCTATTGCCTGAACAGGACACCTTGCCGTGCAGATTCCGCAGCCGATACATTTATCTTTATCAATTGAATGCTTTTTCTTCTGCTCGCCTGAAGGCGCATTAACAGGGCAGACCTTTGCACATGTGTGGCACCCGATGCAGTTGTCCATTATGAATGCCTTGGACCTGTGAGGGATGTAATCTCTGATTGCCTTTGTCGGGCATTTTGGAACGCATAAGCCGCATACCTTACACTTGTTCAGGTCAATCCTTGAAAGGTTGTTCTCAACAGAAGGCGCATCAAACGGGCAGACCTTAACGCAGATGCCGCATGCAATGCATCCGACCTGACAGTTCTTTCTTGTGTCGCCGCCTTTGTCTTTTGAATGGCAGGCAACCAAGACCTGCCTTGATGCAGGAAGGACTTCTATGACCTTTGTCGGACATGCTGCTTCGCATTTCCTGCAGCCTGTGCATTTCACTATATCAACAACAGGAAGATGGTCATCGTTCATTGTTATTGCGCCGAACGGGCATACCCTTGCGCATGTTCCGTATCCGAGGCATCCGTATCTGCATGCCTTGTCACCGCCTCCTGCAAGTATCGCAGCCCTGCAATCCTGAACGCCTTCGTATCTGAATCTCTTGACTGACTTAGGCCAGCTGCCCTGACACATTATCCTTGCAAAGTTAGGCTCTAACGCAGATGCAGCCTTGCCTGTTATCCTTGCAACTGCTGAGGCAACGCTGCCTTTGCCCGGAGCGCAGAGATTTGGCGCCACATCAGGATTTATTACAACAGCCTCTGCATATCCCTGACACCCTGCAAATCCGCAGGCCCCGCAGTTTGCGCCCGGAAGAACATCCCTCACCTGTTCAACCTTGGGGTCAGTTTTTACGGCGAATTTTGCCGCCGCAAATGCAAGCCCCACTCCGAATACGATTCCAAGGCCGCCGAGGAAAAGGAATGTAAAAATCAGAAGCTCCTTAATGTTTATCGGGCCTGAGACATCTATCTCACCGCCGACTCCGGCAAAAGCAATAGAGCAGAAGAGCAGAAGCGCAATAGAGCAGTAGAATGAAAGAGCAATAATAGTTATCTTTTTTATTTTGGAATCATTAAACATAAGTCACTCCTCTAACTTTTATTACAAACAGCAGCAACAGAAAATAAAAACTGTTGCACTACTGCTCTTCTGTTCTTCTGCTCCGGCTATAGCGTAATCAGGCCAGAGAAGCCCATGAAAGCCAGCGCAATCAAGCCTGTTATTATGAATGATATCGGCAGTCCCTGAAATGCCTTTGGCACATCTGCAAGCTCCAGTTTTTCCCTTATGCTTGCCATTATTATCATTGCGAGGCTGAACCCAACGCCTGAGCCAAAGCCAAAAAACATGCTCTCTATAAAACTGTAACCTTCGCTGACATTAAGCAAAGGCACGGCAAGAATTATGCAGTTTGTCGTTATCAAAGCAAGGTAGATGCCGAGCTTGTAATACAGTCCCGGCGACACTTTCTTCATTATGGTGTCTGCTGCCTGAACAAATCCCGCAACAACGCCTATGAATATAACTATCTCAAGGAATCCGAGTCCCAATGGAATCATGATAAACTTATAAATAATCCAGTTGAGCGCAGCGCTTATGACCATGACGGATGTAAATGTAATGCTCATGCCGATCGATGTATCCATCTTCTTTGTAACGCCGAAGAAGATGCAGAGGCCGAGGTATCTCGTAAAAACAAAGTTGTTTATAAGGGCGGCTGATATAAATAGTTCAAAGAGTTTTCCGAATTCCATTTCTGCCTCCTAATGTCCGCCCCCGGAAGCGCCGCCGCCTCCGAAGAATTTTGTGTCTATCCAGTTAAAGAGCCCCATGAGAATTCCAACTGCAAAAAACCCGCCTGTCGGCAGGATCATAATCAACAACGGTTTTGTGTTAACTATCGAGTAACCCCAGAGCGAACCTTTGCCGAGGAGCTCTCTGAAAAAGCCGATGATGACAAGCGCAAAGAGGAATCCTATTCCGTTCCCAAGGCCGTCAAAGAATGAAGGCGTAACCTTTTGTTTGCTTGCAAAGAGTTCTGCCCTGGAAAGTATTATTGCAAAGGCTACAATGAGTTTTATGTAAAGCCCCATCTGCGCATATATGTCCCGAACAAATGCAGCCATTGAGAGGTCTGTCACGGTAACCCAGGTGGCGATTATGAACATGTAGGACGGGATTCTTACCTTGGGATGTATGAATTTCCTGACTATGGAAACAGTGACATTGACCATTATCTGAACGAAAAGCACTGCAAGGCCCATCATAAAACCGTTTTTCACTCCGCTTGTGACGGCAACCGCAGGGCAGAGGCTCAGGGCAACCCTGAATATCGGGTTTTCGGAGAAGATTCCGTTCTTGATTAAACTGATATAGCTTATTTTGTTTTCAGAGTTGCTCATTTTTTCACCTCACCGGCTGCTGATTTGGGCGCCGAATATTTTTCAGTCAGGAGTTTTACTGCTTCCTTAACGCCTTTTGTAACTGCGCGGCTTGAAATTGTTGCGCCTGAGATTGCCTGAATCTTGTCTGTGCCTTCCACCTTAACCACTTCAAGCTGTTCCAGAGATTTGCCCTCGAAGCGTTTCTTGAAGTAGTCCTGCTCTATCTCATCGCCGAGTCCCGGCGTCTCTCCGTGTCCGAGTATGCCGATTCCCTTGACCTTCATATCTTTTCCGACTGACACGAGTATATTTATATAGCTTGAATATCCCTTGCCGTATGTGGAGATGAGGTATCCTATTGTCTCATCTCCCTTTTTACCTTCAAAATATTTTCCTTTTTTCCCGTACGGCTCCCATTTCCCGGTTTCAATTATATTATCCGCATCAGGCATCATCTTTTTCCTGGCTGCTGTTTCTTCTTGCTCTTTCTTAATCTTCACAATAGGCGCTGTCTTGGCAAAGACAAATGCCATTACAAGCCCGGCAGCTACAAAGATAATTACCAGACTGGCTGTTATCTTAAGCATCTCCTTCATTCTTTCACCTCAAATCGCCTCTTCCCGTCATTGCGAGCTGAAAGCGAAGCAATCTCTCTTAGATTGCCACGGGCTTCGTCCTCGCAATGACATTGAAGGTTCATTTCTTTTTCTCCTTCACCGCACCGAAGACATCGGATTTCATGGCCCTGTCAATCAAAGGAGCAAAACAGTTCATAAGAAGGATTGCAAACATAACGCCTTCAGGATAGCCGCCTTTTATCCTTATGAGCATTGTGAGCGCACCGCAGCCTATTCCGAATACTATCTGCCCCTTTCTTACAGAGGGGCATGTCACATAGTCGGTTGCCATGAAGAATGCGCCGAGCATAAGGCCGCCGCTCAAAAGGTGTATCAAAGGGTCGCCTGCGAAGAGGAGCATCTTTCCTGTCTCAGGGCTTTTGCCTCCGAATATCCATGCAAGCACGGCAACTGTCCCCAAGAATGAAAAAGGAATGTGCCATGTGATGTATCTCTTGTAAAGCAGGAATCCCGCGCCGATTAATAATGCCAGCACTGATGTCTCGCCGATGGAGCCTGCCCTGTGCCCGTTAAAAAGTTCTGCGTAAAGATTAAGCTTATCGCCGAAGGCCTCGATTAATTTTGCAAGCCCGTCTTCCTTTAATATTCCGAGGGGAGTTGCGGTTGTCTTTGCGTCAAGAGCCAGAAATGCCGCTGTGGGCTCTGTCCAGATAGTCATTGCCTTCGGGAATGAGATTAAAAGAAAAGCCCTGCCAATGAGCGCAGGGTTAAAGATATTGTATCCGAGTCCTCCGAAAAATTGTTTTGTTATGACCACTGCAATAACTGAACCGATTATCGGGACATGGATTGTGAACGGATTAAACGACCACAGCGACGAAGGAAGGTTCATGCCGAGCAGTAACCCTGTGAGAAATGCGCTTCCGTCATTGACAGTCAGTTTCTTTTTGACGGCTTTCTGGAAGAAATACTCTGAAAGGACTGATGATATTATGCATAAGGCAGTAATAAAGAGCGCCTTTAAGCCGAAGAAATAAAAACCCATGAAGAATGCAGGAAGCAGAGACAGGTTCACGGTCCACATGATGCGGCTTGTAGTCTCTTCATCCCTGACATGAGGGCTTACAGTTACTATCAGTTCATGTTCTTTCTTTACAGGTTCCATCGCATCTCCGATTACCTTAATTTCTGTCATTCCGCACTTGATGCGGAATCTATGTTTTTTCCTCTCTGGATTCCTGCTTTCGCAGGAATGACAACAGACAACTATTTTTTAAACCATCTTCATGGTTTTGTCAGCGACTTTGCCAGTCTTATAAATTGTACAATCGGCCTTTTTGAAGGGCATACAAACGCGCATGAGCCGCATTCAAAACAGTCAAAAAGGTTATATTCCTTTGCATCCTCGTAATGTCCCTTCTCAGAAAGGATGCTCAACATTGACGGCATAAGGCCCATAGGGCATATATCAATGCACCTTCCGCACCTTATGCAGGGCCCGAATTCTTCAGTGTGCACAACGCCTTCCTTAGGAATAACAAGTATTCCTGAGGTGCCTTTTGTCACAGGCACATCAAGCGTTGAAAGGGCAAAGCCCATCATCGGGCCGCCAGACACTACCTTGCCTGCGCTGTCTTTAAAGCCGCCGCACTGATCAACAATATCAGAGATGAGCATGCCTATCTTTACCATTAAATTCGCAGGGGTTTTTATGCCTTCTCCTGTTACAGTAACGACTCTTTCTATCAAAGGCTTGCCGTATCTTGCCGCTTCATATACAGCAAGCGCAGTTCCCACGTTCTGCACCACAACCCTGACATCCATCGGAAGCCCTCTCGGTGGAACTTCTCTTCCGGTGAGAGCGCTTATAAGCATTTTTTCAGCGCCCTGCGGATACTTAACTTCAAGCCCGCAGACTTCAATGTTCGGCTCATTCTTTGCCGCATCTTTCATCTTATCAATCGCATCGGGTTTGTTGTTCTCAATCCCGATAAATCCTTTATTCACTCCGAGGATGCGCATGAGTATTTTCAGGCCTTCAACTATATCGCTGGATTTTTCGAGCATCAGCCTGTAATCAGCGGTAAGATAGGGCTCGCACTCAGCGCCGTTAATAATTATTGTATCAATCGGTTTTTCTTTCGGAGGAGAGAGCTTAACAAGCGTCGGAAAAGCAGCGCCGCCCATGCCGACAATTCCGGCAGCCTTTACCTTTTCTTTCAGTTCATCGGCAGACAGTTTGATGTAATCAGGATTATCTTTAAGGGAAGTCCATTCTTCTTTGCAGTCATTCTCTATAACTATGGAATTTACCATCCTGCCCATTGTATTCGGAAATTCCGCTATTGCAATCACCTTTCCTGAAACGGATGAGTGGACAGGCGCTGATACAAAGCCTCCGGGCTCTCCGATGACTTCGCCTTTTTTGACTTCCTGTCCGATGCTGACTATGGGTTTGCACGGCGCTCCGAGGTGCTGGCTTAAAGGAATGACGACTCTCTGCGGGGATTTTGCTTCTTTAATGGCACTGTCTTTTGCAATGTCTTTCTTATCAGGCGGATGTATGCCGCCTTTAAATGTTGCAAGAGCCATCATGAAATTCCTCCACATTTTAGTAGTTAGTGTCAGCGTAGAGTGTCGGTTTTAAAAATTACTGACACTGGCACTAATCACTGGCGCTACCGCGGGGCAAAAAGCCTACAATTAATAACATTAAAAATAGAAATATGTCAAGAGTTGTGATAAAATGGCGGTGAAATTGATTGATTTTATAAACCCCCAAGAAATAGGAGAAGGAAAATGGTTAAAAGAAAATTTTCAGGCATTTTGATTTTGGGTTTGGTTTTTGCACTTGCAGGCGGGATTGACACTCAGGCACAGCAGGGTGGGAAATCCCTCAACGTGTTGATAGGAGAGCTTAAAGGGTCGAAGGATAAAGAGGAAAAGTCAGAATACTTAGAACTGCTTAGAGAAACTACGCCAAAAACAGCAAAAGAAATACAGTTGCTAATGGATTTGCTTGATGACGAAGATGTGGAGAATAAATGTGTTGCTATGGAAGTTCTGGGGAAAATAAGAGAAAAAAAGGCGGTCCCTAAAATAATTAAAAACTTAAAGCATAAAGACGACAAAGTGAAGGCGATAGCAGCCATGATGTTAGGAGAAATTGGTGACGAAAGAGCTATTGAACCTTTATTAGAAAATCCTGATCTCATGATATTGGAGTTTGGACAAAGCCCCTTGGCAAAGATAGGCGCACCTGCCTTGCCTAAACTTATTAAATTGGCGAAGGAAAAAAGTTTGTTAGGACTTCTCCCGAAACAGCCGGAAAAAGACAGAAGAAGTAAAAATGCAGCTTATGCTATAGGGAAAATGAGAGATAGGAATGCAATACCCACACTGATGACACTGCTGCATGAAGAAGATAATGATTTAAGGTTAGCGGCCGTTCAAGCGCTTGCTGCAATGGATGTTAAGGAAGCATATCCGGATTTTGAAAGGATGCTGAAAGATAAAGACAATGTCGTACGTATCGCTACGCTTTATGCATTAGTAAAAGCCAATAAAGAAAAGTACCTTCCGACTGCAATGGAACTTTTAGATAAAGAGGACAAAGGTGTTTTATGGAGCGTTGTAGAGCTAATAGGAAACCTAAAAGAAAAAGGCGCAATTCCGAAGCTGGAAAAATTACTTGAACATAAAGATGGATCTATGCGCCATCAGGCGGCACGGGCCTTATGGAAAATAACAGGCAAGGTTTATAAATATAAGAAGGACAGTACGATTGAATCAGAAGATTTTTCATTTAAACAGAATATTAAAAATATAATAAAAAGGGATAAAGTTACATTAGAGTTTTTTGAAAAAGACAGACAAAAGCTAGGAGAAGAACAATATAATCGGTTAAAAAAACAACACAGTAAAGAACATCTTAAAGGAAAAATAGATAGGGAACTTAAAAGAGCACAAGAAAGAGGCTATTTATTAGAATATTCATTGGATGAGTTAATAAAAGAGATTGAATCGTCAGGGGATAAGTATGACTACAAATAAAACTGTAAAAACAATCTTAATACTTTTCTTTTTGATTTTCCCCTTTACAGTGTACGCATGGAACAGCATAGGGGATGAAAACCACAGACACATTACAAACGATGCAATCAATGATTTGGGAATATATGATTATCCTGATCTTGATATGTATAGAGGAATGTATGGAGGTAACGGCGTAGTTGAGGGAAGCGCTACCGAAGGATCGCATACCGATCCAAGAACGGGCATTGAGTATTGGGAAGGTCCTTATAAGTACTGGGAAGATACGGCTAAGAACAATTATAAGGCTTCAAACTTCAGAAATGCTTATGATTATTTCGGCTATTATTTGCATCTCAGACAGGATATGTTTGTTCCGGCCCATCAGAAACAATGTGCTCATTGGGTCTGGGGCCATTGGACTGACAGTCTGGAGTCTTTTGCAGATTCGAACCACGTTTACTCTCCAGGTACAATATCTTCGTGGGGCGGATATGATAATAAAGGCCGCTATTGGAAATATTGGCTTGCCGACAACGAGGACGATGATGATGGCGATGAAACTACTGCCGACGTAAACGATTCTTCTCAGAAAGACGGGCCGAACTCTTACAATCTTCTATCAACTTGGGGGACTTATGGTAAAGGAAAATGGCCAAAGGATCTAATCCCCGGGAATGATAAAGGGAAAGATTGGTACACTGGAGACGGAAACAGCGCCTTTATTGCTTATGAGCAGCTTTATTTAGCATATATTGATACTAAAGCAAAGTTAAAAGAATTTTCAGAAAAACGTCCACCTTTAGTAAAGGATCTCGATATTACCTCTTCTTCAAATTGCAATACTCAGTCTGACTTCCAGATTAGTTTCAAAATACTTGAAAACCGTAAGAAAACAGTAAAAATTTTTATGACGGTAGACAGTGAGGCGATAATAAGCCCTGAATATGGCACAGGAAAATCCTTTGATCTGTTTTCTGGAACAGACTTGCCTTGGGAAGGCGCTTATTCAGTAACATGGGATGGGAAACTTGCAAATGGTCAATATCCTTCTGATGGCGAACATACTTTATATGTCAGCGTTGAAGATGAAGATGGAAATGTTTCCGAAGTTGCACAACATCAATTCAGTATTAACACGGGTCCCCTTACCATCTCCGGTACTGAAACAATAACAAGAAACAGTAGCGAGCAATATACTACAACCGGTTGTCCGAGTAACGTTGAATGGAGTGTATCTGGTACAGGAGCGACTATCAGTTCAACCGGATTGCTTACTGCCGGCGCTACAGCTTGTGGTTCACTTGCTGTTACTGCAACTTGTGCAGTTTGTGGAACTTCTGCAACGCAGGATGTAAGGGTTGCGGATGGGGGACAATGGGTGCTGTTGAGTCAAACCCAAACCCAATGCACAGCTGATATTGGGGTGTGTAGGTGCATCGCCAGATTCCATATAGATGTATCAGAAATAAGAGGCAGATATTCTTATTTTGAACGGTGGTATCCAATATGTATATACCCAGACACCCCAAACCACACTTGCCCAACAACCCTACAATGTATTACTCCAACTTATACGACACCACCTTTAGTGGTATGTGATGAGAGTTATTATCTTTCACTCTGTGGTGGTTATGAAAGTATGTTTGGCAAATTCGTTACTTTCCAACAAATTTTAGAATGGCGATGTTATTAAAATGAAACAATTGAACTATATAAATCAGATTAAAAATTTCCTCTCAGCCTATCCAAAGGATGTAGTTGAACTTGGAATAGAGGCATGGAGAATAAGAGAAATACCGTTTATTGTGGAAGGCAGTGTTTCTTATGTTCCATTAGTGCCAAACTATAACGAACTTACAGAAGAAGCAGGAATCCAGAGAATATAAAATGATAGATTCCGCATCAATGCGGAATGGCAAAAAAGTGGGAGATTTTAAAGCGACATGATAAAAGAGGCGATTAATATTATTGTAAGCAGCATAGACCTCTCCGAGGCTGAGATGGCGGAGTGCATGAGAGAGATTATGGAGGGGAAGGCAACAGATGCCCAGATAGGCGCCTTCCTTACTGCCCTGCGCATTAAGGGCGAGACAGTTGATGAGATAACAGGCGCAGCTCGGATTATGCGCGAAAAGGCAACGACTATTAAAGCCCCTGAAGGCGTGCTTGACACATGCGGCACAGGCGGAGATATGGCGCATACATTTAATATCTCAACAACAACTGCAATAGTCGTCTCTGCGTGCGGAGTGCCTGTTGCAAAGCATGGGAACCGTTCTGTCTCAAGCCAGTCCGGAAGCGCGGATGTGCTCGAAGCGCTCGGCGTTAAGATAGACCTTCCACCGGAAAAGGTTGAAAAATGCCTATTTGAAACAGGATTCGGGTTTCTGTTTGCGCCGCTGTTTCATCCTGCAATGAAATATGCGATAGGCCCGAGAAGAGAGCTGGGGCTAAGGACAATATTTAATATACTCGGCCCGCTGACAAATCCTGCCGGCGCAAAGAGGCAGATACTCGGCGTGTTTGCGGGCAAACTTACAGAGCCGCTTGCCAATGTTTTAGGCAATCTCGGCGCTTATGATGCAATGGTTGTGCATGGAGAAGACGGGCTTGATGAAATAACACTGACTGACGGGACGCGGGTTTCAAGATATGCAAATAATACGGTTGAAAACTTCTTTATCTCGCCGGAGGATTTTGGCATCAAAAGAGGCAAACTCGAAGACCTTGTCGGAGCTGACAAGGATGCTAATGCACGCATAACACTCTCTATCCTCAACGGAGAAAAGGGCCCCAAACGCGATGTGGTTCTCATGAATTCCTCTGCCGCTCTTGTTGTTGCAGGGAAAGCAAAAGATTTCAGAAGCGGAGCGGAAATGGCGGCAGAGGCGCTTGATTCGGGAAAGGCTATGAAGAAACTGGAAGAAATTAAAAAGGTTACGAATTCGCTTTAAAAGATGCAATGGGGAAAGTTTATAAAGATAAAAAATCCAACGGCTGTGCACTCTGTAAGCCGCACAAGCATGGATGGACTCCAAAGAAAAAGCCTAAGGTCATTTCATATGAGAAAGAAACAGACAAAGAAATAAAACACGCAATAGGCTCTTCTGGTATAATAAATAAATGTAATAAATTAGCAGGTTAATGAGAGGCAAGACTATGAAACGCGAACAGATTATCGAGATAATAAAGGAAGTATTAAGCGAGCATGGGATAAAGAAGGCTTACTTATTCGGCAGTTTTGCAAGAAAAGGTCGATATAACGATATAGACATCGCTATCGAGCCCCCGAAAGGTAAATTCTCGCTGCTTGATCTTGTAGGCGTGGAGCAGGAACTGGAAGATGAAACAGGTAAAGATATAGATGTTGTGATACTGCGTGCAATTAAACCCCGGCTTAAACATTATATTGAGAAAGATCTGACCGCTATACTGTGAAAAGAATAACGCAGGACAATCTGGTTTATGTTGATGACATCCTTTCTGCAATTACAAAAATAAACAGGTTTTGTAAAAGCGTCGTCAAAGACGATTTTATGAAGAACGAATTGCTTATGGACGCTGTCGTAAGAAATCTTGAGATAATAGGCGAGGCGTCATCAAAGCTAACCGATTCCTTTAGAAAAAAGCATAGTGAAATAGAGTGGAGAAAGATAATCGGCATGAGAAACCGGATTATCCACGCGTATGATACCGTGAATTTTGAGATTGTATGGTATGTTGTTCAGGAAAACCTGCCTGCGTTAAAGAAAAAATTGAAGGCAATCATTTCATCTCGCCCGTCAAAAAAATAAGCTGCATTTTCAGCACTAATCTCAGCTTTGACAAGGTGTTTTACCGGTTAGAAAATTGCGGAAGAGAGTGAGGAGAAGATTTTGTGTCCCGCAGCGGATAAAAAATGTGCCTGTTGGATTTATTCGCTTTTACTGAAGGCTATAATACCCTGCCTTCTTATCCCCGGATTATTTCAACCACCTTTTCAATAATCGCATTGAGTTTTTCTTTTGTAAGATTGCCGACTTTGTATAGGACAATATGGCTGTCTGCCGTAAAGATGCGATTAGGCCTTATATTGCTTGGCTGTTTTAAACTGCCTGCCTCAAAATCCTTATCATCAAGCGGTATTGCATAATTATCTTTGATGGATTGGCTGGTTATCTGACAGAGAATCACATCATCGCCTTCTAATTTTGAAACGACTAAGGCAGGGCGCCTTTTTGCTTGAGAGAGGTCAGAAAAAGGAAAGGGCACAACAACTACATCGCCTTTTACAAGCTCTGCCACGCCTTGTCTTCCTCCGGCAGCAGCCAATCTTTTTTGAGTGACGACTCGCTTGCAATAGCGGTATCAAGCCTTTCCTTGATTATTTTTGCCTTCAAAAAATAAACGAAATCCAGCACCTCGTCCAGCAAGGGTTCTGGAACCTGTTCTATCTCGCTTAAAAGCAATTCCTTCTTGCTCATCGCTTTCCCTCCTAAACGGTTACAGCTAATTATAACAGATTAAAACCAGTTTTTCTCTTATTGCCTTTAGCATTCCGGCTTCCCGCAGCAGATTAAAAATATGACTATGCAGTCATCGTTGTAACTTCAACCAGATGATGTCTCTTACGCGCCTCGTTCACAATTCCTTCTAACCTTGCAGAAATGGCATCTTCGATCCAGTCTGCGCCGCACTGCGAGCATACTGTTGCAGGCACATCTCTTACAACGACCACGCCAAAGCCTAAGTCAACAGTAAACGTAGTTTTCCCTTCCTTTTTTGCGCCTCCGCAAAGCGGGCATTTATCGGGGAAGTTCTTGAATGTCATTTTTGCCTCCTTGTCTTATAATCTGATTCAAAATGCTCTAAATCAGGCTTATATGCTGTAATAACAAAACCCCATCCTGTCAATAAGTCAATTGCTGCAACAACATGGAGAGGTTCTTCGTTTATCCATCCTAAAAACAATGCGCTTGGATACGGCTTATCATCAGGATAGTCCTCAATGATTTCTCCCTTTCTTAGAATCTCCTTAACGTCTTCTCTTGAAATGCCTCTTTCAAACATTCGCTCAAGAGAGTGTCTCTGCCACTCAATATAACCATTCTCAATTGCGCTTCGCAATACATCCCTGTTCATTTACTTAATTATACTTTAATGGCAAGAGGTATTGCCATGAGATAAGCGATTAAATCAGCGACTTCCCGCAGCAGATTAAAAATGTGCATGGCGGATTTGTTTAATATTTTATGTAACCTGCCTTCGCTCAGATAAAACGCCTTGCTTCCTAAGCATACGCAATACATTATTTGCATCTTCTTTTAGTTCGCTATGTGATTCTTTCAAGTCCTTGGCGTACTTAATCAGGGAATCCATGTACGCATCTCTATTGGTTGCATGTTGTGGATTTTTTGTCTCTTGAAAAAGAAAAAACCAGTATTCATATTTTTGAAGTAAGTCGTTGTTAAATCGATATGAGTCAATCAAACCCCTTGCATAGGTATATGTGGTGATTATTGCTTTTCGCAGGTCATTATTATCTATTTGACCAATCAAAAAAGAATTTCCAGTGTAAACTGTAAAATATTCTTGAGTTACAGGATAATAAAAAAGGAATGGTTGATTATCACTAAGAGCTTCTAATTTGACGCCGATTCCTTTCATATAAGTTTCCCATAGCGTTTCGATTTCATCATGTAAAGATTGTAGCAAGCTTCTGACAAGAGTTTCTCTATCTTTCTTTTGTTTTTCCAAATCATTTTGATGGGCTTGTTTGACACCACGCAAAGTAAAATACCCTGTAATGCCTCCTCCCAAAATACTTCCAAGAATGGCGGCAATGATAGATATACAATTATTGTCATTCATATGGTTTTATCTCCTCGAATTAAGGAAAAGTTGTATGTCATCAAATTTGCCCTCTGTTCATTTATTCCTGCTACCAGCTTATGCCCTTTTCGCGTAGAAATTCTTGTGCAAGCTTATATCCCAGTCGTGCTGCTATTTGATAATCCTTCGTCGCTTGCTGATAGTTGCCGAGATCGTTATAAGCACTTCCCCGAATGAAATAAGCCCTTGCATGATCAGGCTTGAGTTCTATGGCTTTGGTGCAGTCATTAATTGCCTGCTGGTGGTTGCCTACGATTGCATAACAAACTCCCCGATTGTGATGAGCATTAGCATAATCAGGCATCAGTTCAATGGCTTTAGAAAAGTCATTTATTGCCTGCTGATAGTTACCAAGCTTGCTATAAGCTACGCCACGACTGTAATAAACCTCAGCATAATAAGCCTCAGTATAATAAGCATCAATATAATCAGGCATCAGTTCAATGGCTTTGGAAAACTCATTAATCGCCTGTTGGTGATTGCCTAATTCCAAATAAGCCCTTCCCCGAATGAAATAAGCCGCCCCATAATCAGGCTTGAGTTCTATGGCTTTGGTATATGCATCTAATGCTTCTTTCCATCGTTCAGCACTAGCAGCCTCATAGCCTTTATTAAACCACTCAACCGCAGTTAACCCCTGTATCGTCGCTTTATATTCCTGCTGAATTTTTTTGCTCGGCTGTTTATTGTTAGCTTTAGCAAGCTCTTTGTTTAGTCTCTCCACTTCTTTTGTCAGTTCTTCAGCCTTTTTTCTCGTCTCCTCAAGTTCTTTTCCCTTAAACGGCTCATCCATTATTTTCTTTAATGCCTTTGCTACTTCCTTCGGGTCTGCCGAGACTTTTGCTTTAAGCCAGTAGGTTTTCCCGTCCCATTTATCCTCTATAATCTCAGCGCCTACAATTCCTGCGCTGTAAGTCTTTACCTGTTCTTTTGTGAGTTTGAAATCTTTTACTTCTGTCTCGCTTATCAGATATGTTCCAAGTTCCTCAAGAAGCAACCTCTTTACCATCTCAAGCGAAATAGTCCTGCATGACGCCTTGCTGTCAAGCTCGCTCGCCTGATATGTGTATTCTTTTACAAAGGTAACTTTCTCGGCGTGGGATAATCCGGCAAACAGGAATATGCTGAAAACAACTACGAGAATAATTTTTATGAAATAGCGCATTTCATCCCTCAAATATCTAATGTAGTCTTTCATGAAATATAATCCCCTCCAGAATAAAAATCAAGGTAAAATTCACCTTCCCACTTTCGTGAAAATAACAAAGAGAATGTCTATTTAAACCCGATGGGATTGCCACGCTCCCGATAGTTGCTCGCAATGACAAAAAGGACTCCAGAAATTTTTAAATTAACTCCTCTTTGATATCCCCGGTGGGCTCTTCTTCTGGAGGAGAAAGCAGTTTGCTCAATTTCTTATCCCTGCCAATCAGTTTTGCAAGTTCAAAAGTTTTTTCTTTTTCGTCTGCGGTCATAAGACTCACCAGAGTCACAACATCACTTGAATCCTTGTACCCTGTAGACCTTAATTTCAAAGCCGTAAGATAAGGTTTAGTTACAACATTTAGAGGAATTCCTTCCATGCTAACTGCAGTACAAATCGCATCTAATTCCCATTTATACTTAGCCACTAAAAAATCTATTCTCATAAATTCGCCCATTTTGTCCTCAATGAATATGACATCATGTTTAAAGGGGTCATCCTGAATTTCACTGCCTTTTATCATTCGTGCTTCGAATCTCTCAGGAAGGGTTCTTAATAAAAGGCTATAAAAATCTGGGGCCGTGGGACCTTTTGCAGAGGAAAGAGCGCTTGAATAAACACAGAAGTCAATATCGAGGGTTGTTCTTTCAACGCCGTGCAGGACAGCGGCGTATCCCCCTATAAGTGCGATGTCTATATCAGCAGGGAATTTTTTGATAATGTCTTGGATTATTTTTAATGTATCTTCTATAGATTTCATATTCTGTTACACCTTCGGCTTTTGCCTTTATGGCGATAATCTCTGAAATGACTGCATATACAGCCTTCATCCTCTCAAGCGGCGAGAGCCTGAGAAATCTTTCCTGCCCACTTTTTCCACTTATATCCCTAACTGATTTCATATGACTGTATTATATCATTATGAAAGACTTATGAGAATAACCACCTCTCTGCCCTTGCCCAAAAATCTCTGTTTAGTGCAAAATATCAGACAAACTTATTTCCGAAAAAAATGTTTGATTCCAAAAGAGGGAGATTTTGTGTCAGTTAAGGTAGGTGTAATAGGGACAGGCTATCTGGGACAGCACCATGCAAGGATATATTCAGAGATAGAAGGTGCAGAACTGACAGCGCTTATTGATATTGATGAAGAAAAGGCAAAAGTCCTTGCAGTTAAATATAACTGCAAAGCATATTCTGACTACAAAGATATTATTAATGAGCTTGATGCTGTAAGCATTGTCACTCCTACAATTTCGCATCACAAAATAGCGCTGGACTGCATAAAGGCAGGGAAAGACCTTCTGCTTGAAAAGCCGATAACAGTGAGCGTGGCTGAAGCAGATGAACTCATAAATGAAGCTGAAAAAAAGAATTGCATACTTCAGGTCGGGCATGTTGAGAGATATAACCCTGCTGTGATAGCCGTGTCAGGGCTGATAAAAAATCCCCGGTTCCTTGAGTCCGAGAGGGTGTCGCCTTTTACAGGCAGAAGCACTGATATAGATATAACGCTGGACCTCATGATACATGATATAGATATTATGCTCGGCTTTGCGGCTTCTCCTGTGAAGGAGATACGGGCGCGAGGCGCAAGCGTGCTGACGGACAAGATAGACGTTGCAAAAGTGTGGCTTGAATTTGAGAACGGGTGCGCAGCCATTGCAACGGCAAGCCGCCTGTCGCCTGAGAAACAGAGGAGGCTCAAGATTTTTCAGGAAGACTCATTCATTCATATTGATTATCAGAATCATGAGGTGAGGGTTTACTCTAAAAAAGGAGACAGTCTATCTTCTGATATAATACGGCCTGAGAAAAAAGAGCCGCTGAAAGAAGAGCTTATTGATTTTATCAGATGCGTGAAGGAGAGGAGAAAACCAATGGTCTCAGGCATAGAGGGCAGGAATGCGCTAAAGGTAGCGCTTGATATAACAGAAAAGATAAGAAAGGATTTGGGGAAATAAGAATGGTTCCAATGATAGACCTGAAAAAGGAATTTGCAGAGATTAAGGGAGAGGTCCTTGATATGCTCACAGAGGTACTGGAGAGTTCGCAGTATATCCTCGGCCCTAAGGTTGCTGAACTTGAAAAGAAGATTGCGGATTACCATAATGTCTCTTCTGCGATTGGCGTTGCTTCAGGCACGGATGCGCTTCACCTGAGCCTTGACGCATTTGGCATAGGAGAAGGGGACGAGGTTATTACAACACCGTTCACTTTTTTTGCTACTGCCGAGGCCATCCTCTACACTGGAGCGATTCCCGTATTCGTTGATATAGAGCCCGAGACTCTGAATATGGATGTCAGCCTGATAGAAAAAAAGATTACTTCAAGGACAAGGGCTATTATCCCTGTGCATATATTCGGGCATCCTGCTGATATGGATGCAATTCAGAAAATAGCAAAGAAGCATAACCTCAAGATAATTGAAGACTGCGCCCAGGCATTCGGCAGTACTATCAGGGATAAGAAAGCCGGAAGTTTTGGAGATGCCGGCTGTTTCAGTTTTTACCCAAGCAAAAATCTTGGCGCCTACGGTGACGGAGGCATAATAACGATTAACGACCTTGCTGTTGCCGGCAATATAAGGAAACTAAGGAATCACGGCTCTAAAGGAGCATACAAACACGAGACAATCGGATTCAACAGCAGGCTAGATGAAATACAGGCGGGGATATTACTCGTGAAGTTTAAGCGGATTGATGAATACAACAAAAAAAGAAGGCAGAAGGCTGTGCTTTATACGAAACTTCTGTCAGGCGCTGTAAAATGCCCTGTGGAAAAAGACGGCTTCTATCATGTGTATCATCAATATACGATTATGACTCCAAAGAGGGATGTTATTCAGGAAAAATTAAAGGCATCGGGCATTGCATCGGTTGTTTATTATCCTATTCCGCTTCACATGCAAGAGGCTCTGGGATTTCTTGGTTATAAAGAAGGCGATTTCCCTGTTACTGAAATGGCAGTTAGAGAAGTGCTCTCCCTGCCAATGTATCCCGGGCTTGAGGAAGAGACGGTAAAGAGGATTGCGGAGATAATAAGGGGTGCCGTTTAAAAAATTCCAACGGTTATGAGTACTGTCATGATAGTTACAGGCGAGAGTTCAGGCGAGTTATACGGTTCGCTTCTTGCAAAGGCTTTAAAGGCAAAATGCCCTGAGGCGCGTATAATCGGCATTGGCGGCGAGAGGATGAAAGAGGCCGGGGTGAATATTATAGCCGGGATAGCGAGCGGATTCGGCATCTCGGAGGCGTTTGCTTCATACAGGAGAATAAAAGAGACATTCAGGAAGGCTGTTAATGCAATAGAGGAATTCTCGCCAAAGGCCTTGGTTCTCATAGACTATCCCGAATTCAATATCAGGCTTGCAAAGGTTGCCAAGAAGAAAGGGATAAAAGTCCTATATTATGTAAGCCCTCAGGTGTGGGCCTGGCGGAAGGGCAGAGTAAAGACAATTGCAGAGGTGTCGGACAGGATTGCAGTGATACTGCCTTTTGAAGAAGAGATTTACAAGGGCACAGGCGTTCAATGCGAGTTTGTGGGACATCCTGTTCTTGAAGAAATAGAATCCATGACAGAAGACAGGGCCGGCCTGCGGAAAAATTCAGGGATAAATACAGACTCTCCTGTTATTGCCCTGCTTCCCGGCAGCAGGCCGCATGAGCTAAAGAGTCTTTTGCCTGTCATGATAGATGTAGTGAGAAACTTTAAAGCGGAGTTTCCTGACTACAATTGCCGGTTCATAATGCCGGTTGCGCCTAATGTTGATATTGAAAAATACCAAACCTATATCAGCAGGCTCAGAGATGAGGGAGTGGCAGTTGAAAAAGAGAATGCGGTGAAGGCGCTTTCAATGGCTGATATGGCTGTAATCGCATCAGGCACAGCCACATTACAGGCTGCATTCCTTGAAACGCCGATGGTTGTGATTTATAAGCTCTCTCTTTTTTCGTATTTTATCGGCAGGCTTATAGTTGATGTAAAATATATCTCGCTTATAAACTTGATTTCAGGCAGGGAAGTGGTAAGGGAACTGCTTCAGTCTCAGGCAGATGCAAAAAATATTATGAGAGAGCTGAAAGAGATTATGCTGAATAAAAATTACAGGGAACAGATGATAACCCGGTTCCGGACAGCAAGAGAAATGTTTAAAGGCAAACAGCCTTCAATGAGAGTGGCTGAAATGATATGTGAGATGACGGCATGAAAGACATTAAGAAAATTTTAAACCTCGCAAGGCCGTACTGGGGGAGAATAGCGCTTGCAGGTATGGGCAGTCTTGTAGTCTCAGGGATGAACGGATTTCTTGCCTGGCTTGCAAAACCTGCTGTTGACAAGTTATTCGTAGAGAAGAAAGCAGAATACCTTCCATTCATTGCTCTGGGTGTGCTCGCTGCGTATTCAATCAGAGGAATCTTTTCTTTCTTCCAGTCTTATCTCATGCGGTCTGCAGGCTCAAAGATTGTTAGAGACATAAGGGACAATCTCTACCGGCATACTACATCCCTTCCGATGAGTTTCTTCGGCAAGGACTCTACCGGAGCGATGATATCAAGGATAATAAATGATGCAGGCTCGATTCAGGGACTGCTTGCTTTCACAGTTAAAGACCTGTTTGTTGAGACCTGCACTATTATTGTGCTTGTCAGTGTTGCCATGTATATGCGGTGGGACCTGACATTGATAGCGGTCGTTGTTCTGCCCTTGGCGCTCTATGGCGTCTCAAGGCTTGGCAAGAGGCTTAAAAAAGTTAGCATGAGGGTTCAGGAAAAGATATCAAGAATAACAGAGATACTGTCAGAGACTTTTTCGGGGATTAAGATAATAAAGGCATTCAACAGGGAAGAGGAAGAGGTGTCACGCTTCAAGAGGAACAATCATGATTATTACAGAGAGCTCATGAGGTCTACAAGGATAATTGAGGCAACGTCTCTCATGATGGATATAGTTGCCGGGTTCGGAATCGCATTTGTGATATGGTACGGCGGAAGGCTCGTTGTGGATAAAACTATAACTCCAGGGGCCTTCTTCTCGTTCCTGACTGCGATATTTATGATATACACGCCTGCAAGGAGGCTCGTCGGCGTGCACAACTCTTTGCAGCAGGTAAAGGCGCCGCTTGAAAGGATTGACAAGGTTTTTGAGGAATCAAGAGAGAAGGAAGGGGAAGATGAGCTTGAAGGAATAAGCAAGGAAATAGTCTTCAGCAATGTATCATTCAGGTATGAGAACACCAAAGATGACGCGCTCGAGAACATAAACCTGAAGGTGGAAAAAGGAGAGATTATAGCTCTGGTCGGCAGAAGCGGGGCAGGCAAGACAACATTTGCTGACCTTCTGTCAAGATTTTATAGCCCGGCAAACGGCTCTATCAGCATAGATGGAATAAACATTTCTGATGTAACGCTGAAGTCCTTAAGGCAGTTAATCGGGATTGTCAGTCAGGACATAATACTCTTTAATGATACGGTCCGCGCAAATATAGCATACGGCAGAAAAGGGGCGGCCGAACAGGAGATAGCGGATGCGGCAAAGGCGGCATTCGCACATGATTTTATACTTGAACTGCCTCAAGGCTATGGCACAGTCATAGGAGAAAGGGGGATAAGGCTCTCAGGAGGGCAGAAACAGAGGCTCTCAATAGCAAGGGCGATACTTAAAAATCCTCCGATACTCGTTCTTGATGAAGCTACCTCGTCTCTTGATACCGCATCAGAGATGATGGTTCAGAAAGCGCTTGAAACACTAATGGAAGGCAGAACCACATTTGTTATTGCACACAGGTTATCGACTGTGCGAAGCGCGGACAGGATAATAGTATTTGACAAGGGGCGGATTGTTGAATCAGGAACTCACGATGAACTTTTAACTGCAAACGGTCTTTATAAAAAACTCTATGACCTTCAGTTTGATGATTCTAAAGCTGATTTATAGCTTTTTATATTCTATTGCATTATTCTTCATCCTGCCGTTTCAGTACAAGAAACGGCCAAAAGACTTAAGGCAAAGATGGCTCAGAGAAAAGTTTGGAACTTTTAACTTTTCACTTTCAACTTTCAACTCTTCACTTATCTGGATACATGCAGTCTCTGTGGGTGAGGTCATAGCGTCACTCCCTTTATTGGAAAAACTTAAAGTCAGATACCCTTCAGTCAGTTTAGTTCTCTCAACAATCACTGATACCGGACAGAAAGTAGCAATGGAAAAAGCTTCTGAAGGGACAAAAGTGATATATCTCCCCTTTGACCTCAACTTTATACTAAAGAGAACCTTCAAAAAAATACATCTCGATCTATTCATAACAATCGAAACCGAACTCTGGCCAAACCTGCTGATGACACTAAAGAAGCGCAAAATCCCTGCAGTTGTAATGAACGGCAGGATATCGGACGATTCATTTAAGGGATATAAGAAGATAAAATTTTTTATGCGCAGCATTATTAGTTGTGTGGACCTCTTCTGCATGCAGGATGCCGTGTATGCGGGAAGGATTAAAGAGCTTGGCGCTCAGGAAGAGAAGATACGGGTCATCGGCAGTTTTAAATTTGACACCGTGCCTTCTTTGGATATTCCGGAATGGACTAAGTTGCTTTCTCATCCTGTTATCATTGCAGGCAGCACGCATAGGGGAGAAGAAGATTTGATTGTCTCTTCCTATATTGAGTTGAAAAAAGATTTTCCCGGGTTAACCCTGATTATTGCACCGCGTCATCCTGAAAGGTTTAAAGAGGTGGAGGAATTGATAAAGGCAAAAGGTCTTTCCTATGTGAAAAGATCACAGCTTATTCACCCATTCACCGATTCACCCATTCACCAAATTATTATTCTTGATGCAGTAGGAGAGCTTGCATCAGTTTACGGTGTTTCGGATGTTGCTGTGATAGGCGGAAGTTTCATAGAGCACGGCGGGCAGAACCTTCTTGAGCCTGCCTTCTGGGCAAAACCTATAATATGCGGCCCGCACATGGAGAATTTCCCTTTTGCGAAAGAGTTCTATGAAAAGGGCGCTGCAATAGAGGCTGACAGTTCTACGCTCTACGAAAAACTAAAAGAACTGCTTCAGTCTCCAGAGAAAAAGAAGTCCATGGGCAACAAGGCAAAAGATTTGTACAATGAAAAGTCAGGCGCAGTTGAAAGGGCGATGAAGGAGATTGAAAGATTTCTAAGAAATGAGGCTGGATAACTTATAATATTATCGGCGTCTTATTTCAGGAGGTGGCATGTCAGATAAAAATTTAGTGCCAATGGGAAGCAAGTCTTTTGAAGACCTGAAGAAAGTAAATGAATATGGCGCGGAATATTGGAGCGCACGCGATATTCAGCCTCTCTTAGGATATACGCAATGGAGACGATTTGAAGATGCAATTAAAAGAGCGCTAACCTCTTGCAAACAATCAGGCAATACCGTTGAAAACCATTTTGCCGGCGCCGGCAAAATGGTTGACCTTGGCTCAGGAAGTTCACGAGAGATTCCGGACTATAATCTGTCGCGTTTTGCCTGTTATCTTATCGCACAAAATGGCGATCCACGAAAACCTGAAATTGCCAATGCGCAGAAGTATTTTGCTGTTCAGGCACGGCGGCAGGAAATCTCCACTGCAATTGCCGCTGATGTAGAGCGTTTGGAACTCCGCAAGCAGACAGCCGAAGAATTCAAGGCATTGTCAGGCGCGGCGCGTGATGCAGGAGTGCATGACAGGATGTTCGGGGTCTTCCACGATGCCGGATATAAAGGCATGTATGGCGGGCTTGGCAGGGATGCGATAAAGAAACAGAAAAGAATACCTGAAAAAGAAAATCTCATGGACCGCATGGATACTACAGAGTTAGCGGCAAACCAGTTTCGCATGACGCAGACACGCGACAAGCTTGCCCGTGAACGGGTGAAAGACCAGCAAGCAGCAATCAAGACACACGAAAACGTCGGCAAAGAAGTTAGAGACGCCATTAAACGTATAGGGGGAACACTGCCTGAGAAACTGACTCCTGCTGAACATATCAAGCAGGTCGAAAAGCGTGTAAAAAACGCTGCTCCTAAACTGGAACTGGAAGAAAAAGATGCAAAGGGATTGATTGGGAAGTTGGAAGAGGAATAAAAATTTCAGGGTGGTTCAGGATAGGGAATTTGAAAGCGATTTTGATAGAGAAGTAAAAAAGGTTATGGGGAGAAAAAAGCGAAACGTGAACAAGAAATAACATGAAACTCCACTTCGACAGCAACCATGAATACCGGATAGAGGCTATCATGACCGCCACTGATTGCGGTATGGCAAGATAACTATGACACTCCCTGAATTTCTTTATTACATCGGGTATTCGCTTGATAAACGCTATAAGCTGAAAAGACAGAAGCGTCTCCCTCATAAAGTAATCAGCATCGGCAATATCACTGCCGGAGGCACAGGGAAGACGCCTGCAGCAATCGCCGTTGCAGAAGAGGCAAAGAGAAGAGGGTTCTATCCGGTGATACTTACAAGGGGATATAAAGGAAAGGCGAAGGGGCCGTGTTTTGTACAGAAGTCAGAAATAAAAAATGACTCGTCACTGCTTTACGGTGATGAGCCTGTCTTGATGTCCGAGATATTAAAGGATGTCCTTATTGTAAAATGCGCTGACAGATACAAAGGAGGAATGTTTGCTATTAAAAATCTCAAATTTCAAATCTCAAATTTCAAATCTCAAATAGTTTTCATCCTTGACGACGGCTTCCAGCACTGGCAGCTTTTCAGGGATAAGAACATTCTGTTAATAGATGCCGAGAATCCTTTTGACAACAGACGGCTTCTGCCTGTCGGCTTGCTAAGAGAGCCTCTTAAGGAAATAGAAAGGGCAGACATTATAGTCCTGACAAAAACAGGCGATATTCGTCAGGCAATGATTGAAGACATAGTTGGAGAAATAAAGAGCTATAACTCAAAAGCTCCGCTATTCCTTTCTATGCATAAACCGTCAGGGTTTGTGAAATTGTCAGGGGAAACAATGCCGCTTGAATGGGCCAAGGAGGGTCTTTTTTCCTTTTTTGCGTTCTGCGGCATAGGCAGCCCTGAATCATTCAGGAAAACTGTTTTGTCCACAGGATGCAGCCTAAAGGGCCTTAAAAAATACAGCGACCATTACACTTATAAACAAGAGGACATTGAAGACATCATTAAAGAAGCAAAAGCAGGAAATGCAGGCTGGATTGTTACAACAGAAAAAGACCTGGTCAGGCTCAGAGGCCTGCGTTTGCCGGAAAATCTTGTTGCTCTCACAATCAGGTTTGCAATTGATGAGAAGTTTTATGCTGAGGTATTTAAATGCTGAGGTTGTGAATGCTTTTTCACTTAACAACGATTAAGAGCTTAAATGATTTTATTAAAATTTAAAATCTGCATCAATTAGGATTTAAATTGATTTATTAAAATTTTAAAGTTAATCTAAAACGTTTATGCCCGGAACTTATTTGCCTTCGGATTATTTGCCTGTTCTTATATTTTTGATGGCCGCAACGGCCTTCGGAATGGGCGCCTTATTAATTGGTGAACTCCTCAGGCTGAAAAGGCCATACCCTGAAAAACTTATGCCTTATGAATCAGGCAACCTGCCTGTCGGAGAGCCGCGATACAGGTTTTCTGTTAAATTCTATATTA
The DNA here is from genome assembly GCA_016195565.1 of Nitrospirota bacterium. Classification (NCBI taxonomy): domain Bacteria; kingdom Pseudomonadati; phylum Nitrospirota; species Nitrospirota bacterium. Next base: position 124,520 of record JACPZK010000002.1, read on the forward strand.
TCGCCATGCTCTTTGTTATCTTTGACGTTGAGGCTATTTTCCTGTATCCCTGGGCTGTTGTATTTGACCTGTTGTATTTGACAGGATTGGACTATACGCCTTTATTGAGATGATTATTTTTATAGTTATACTTTTTGTCGGCTATATTTATGCATGGAAAAAGGAGGCATTTAAGTGGGACTGATTACAAGCACAATTTCTCCATCGCTTGTTGAGGTTGAAAAAGGCACAAAAATACTGTCGCCCAATATCATTATCACCTCAATGGACAAGCTCATCAACTGGGGAAGAAGCTCGTCCTTATGGCCCGTGACCTTCGGGCTGGCCTGCTGCGCCATTGAAATGATGACTACGGGATCGTCACACTATGACTTAGACAGGATGGGGGTTATCTTCAGAGGCTCGCCGCGGCAGGCGGACCTTATGATTGTCGCAGGCACTGTTACGAAAAAGATGGCGGAAATTGTGAGAAGGGTATATGACCAGATGCCGGAACCAAGATATGTTATTTCAATGGGGAGCTGCGCATGTTCAGGCGGCATATTCAATACATACAGCACCGTGCAGGGATGCGACAGTTTCCTGCCTGTGGATGTTTATATCCCGGGCTGTCCTCCAAGGCCGGAGGCATTGCTTGAAGGGATAATAAAGCTTCAGGAAAAGATAAAGGGTGAGCACTTCAGATGGAGCAGGTGGAGATAAATCAGTGTTCAGTGCCAGTGAACAGTGTCAGAAAAAATCTGAAAACTGACACTGACACTAATCACTGACACTATTTTTTAGGAGAATATATGGAACCCTTACAAATAGCAGAAAAGATAAAAGAAAGATTTTCCGATGAAGTCCTTGAGGTAAAGGAATTCAGGGAACAGGTTGCTGTCACATTAAAGAAAAACAGAATTCTTGAAATATGCAGGTATCTCCACGACGATTCAGCCCTTTGTTTTGACTATCTTGTTGATGTGTGCGGTGTGGACTATGCAGGAAAGAAAGAAAAGAGATTTGAAGTTGTCTACCATCTTTATTCTATAAAACGCTGTCATGCAATAAGGTTGAAAGCAGAAGTGCCTGAAACTAATTCTGAGATTGATTCTGTTACAGGCATATGGGCCGGAGCAGACTGGCATGAAAGAGAATGCTATGACATGTTCGGGATTATTTTTAGCAAGCATCCTGATCTCAGGAGGATACTTATGCCTGAGGACTGGGAAGGCCATCCCCTGCGAAAGGATTATCCGGTGAAGGGAACAGAGAAGGAATGGGCAGGGTTTAGGACAGTTCTTGACAGGGTAAAGAGATTTAAAGAGTTTGAGTGGAATGAATAGTTTATAGAGCAGTAGAACAGCAGTTTTCCGACTGCTGCGCTATTGCTCTGCTGGGCTTCTGCACTAAAATTATGGAACAGATAGAAAAGACATTTGAGACAAGAGAATTAACCATCAGCATGGGGCCCCAGCATCCGGCAACCCATGGGGTTCTTAGGCTTGTGCTTACCCTTGACGGCGAGACTGTTGTTAAATGCACTCCTCATGTTGGTTATCTCCACAGGGGGATAGAAAAACTCGGGGAAAACAGGACATATTTTGCTGCTCTTCCTCTCACAGACCGTCTTGATTATATATCCTCGATGAACAATAACGTAGGCTATGTGAATGCCGTTGAAAAACTTTTTGGCATTGAAGCGCCTGAAAGGGCAAAGTTTATCCGAACCATGGTCGCTGAAATGGGAAGGATTTCAAGCCACATTATATGGCTTGGAACACATGTCCTTGATATCGGAGCTACAACGCCTTTCCTGTATGCATTCAGGGAAAGAGAGCGCATTCTTGACCTTTTTGAAATATTGTGCGGGGCAAGGCTCACGGTAAGTTATCCGAGGATTGGCGGTGTACGGAACGACATTTCACAGGAATTTCTTGATGAACTCTATGAGTTTGTTCTTGAGTTCCCTGACAGGATGGATGACTATGAAACACTTGTCACCGAAAACAGGGTTTGGAAGAAGAGGACAGTCGGCATAGGCGTTATTTCCGCGGAAGAGGCTGTCAACTGGGGACTTACAGGCGGTATGCTGAGGGGCTCCGGTGTGAACTATGACGTAAGAAAACATGCTCCTTACGATGCTTATGACAGGGTTGAGTTTGATGTTCCTTTGGGGAAAAACGGAGATTGCTATGACAGGTATATTGTCAGGATGGGTGAGATGAGACAGGCAAACAGGATTATTAAACAGTGCATTGAAAAACTGCCC
>JACPZK010000003.1 GCA_016195565.1 Nitrospirota bacterium
ACTAACTTACCAGTTGTTCCTAATTTCGTCAAACCCTACATAACCTTAATAATCGCTCCATCATTTATAACTCTCCTTTCGAGAAATTTTTAGTTAAAGAGATCGCTGTAAATTTTCCTCCTAAGCGCATTCATAGATCCGAATATCTGGATTCTCCATAAGGTAAGGTGTCAATGCAGGGACCACTTCTTTCTGAAAGAGATCGCTTTTGAGGTAGCTCTCTGCATTTGCCTTAGAATCAAAGCCGTGAAGCACCTGCACATCTTCGGCTCTTAACAACAGATCTTTGGATTTAGCTCCAAGAATGCCTGAGAGAAAAGGCTGTTTATACTTCGCATAGACTTCTCCTGCAAGCGGCCTGTTCTCAGGAACAATCTTCATCGTGATTTCAAGAAACGTTTTTGTCATATAACTCTCCTTTCAAAAGATTTTTAGTTAAAGAATTGCAAGAGACATGCCACTCTGAATGATGTGCTCTCAAAACCGTATAATTCTTTGATTTATAAATCTAAATCTTTTTTGGCAGGATTTTAAAAATTTGGAAATAACTGAAGGAGTTGTTTCACAATTGAAAGTCAACTGAATTTCATAAGAGGAGAAGCCTTATCCCTGCGTATGAGAAACGCTGAGTCTCATTTTTGAAACATTTTACATATCTGCAACATTCTCTTTTTTGATGCCAAGTTTTTTTATCTTTCTCCATAATGTCGCCCTGCTGATTCCCAATCTGGATGCTGCTTCCTGATATGCCCAGTTGGTCTCATCAAGGACTTTGAGGATTAATCTTCTCTCCAAGTCCTCAAATGGTCTTTTGCTCTTTAAAATACCTTCAATAAAACCCTTCTCATCGTGTAAAAAATCTTCGGGGAGGTGGTGAGGAAAGATAGTGTTACCATTACAGCGGATAAAGGCATGTTCAATAATATTTTCAAGTTCCCGTATATTCCCAGGATAATTATATCTCATAAGCATCTCCATGGCGCCTGGAAATATATTGATAACCTCTTTCCCCATTGATTTGTTAAATCTGTCTACAAAGTGCCTGACTATAAGAGGGATATCTTCCTTCCTTTCCCTGAGAGGAGGCAGATGTATTGAGACGACCTTTAGCCGATAATAGAGGTCTTCACGAAATTTCTTCTCTCTCACTGCCTTTTTTATGTCAATGTTTGTTGCTGCAATCACCCTGACATCTACCTTATTTGTCTTTGATTCTCCAACCCGTTCAAACTCGCCATTCTGAAGAACCCGCAAAAGCTTAGCCTGTGATGTAAGACCAATATTCCCTATCTCATCTAAAAATATCGTTCCACCATCTGCCAACTCAAATCGTCCTGCCTTATCTGATATGGCCCCTGTAAAGGCCCCCTTGACATGTCCGAATAGCTCACTTTCAAGCAAACTCTCTACCAGAGAGGCACAATCAACCTTGATAAAGGGCTTATCTTTTCTGCTACTGTTGTAATGTATTGCCCTTGCAATCAGTTCTTTTCCTGTCCCGCTTTCACCTGTAATCAAAACGACTGTATCTGTATGAGCAACCTGCTGTATCAGGTCGTATATCCTTTGCATCTTGTAATTTTTCCCGATAATATTTCCAAAGGCATATCTTTCACTTAACTGCTCTATCAGGTTTTTTACAAGAGATAAGTCCCTGAATATCTCAACCCCTCCAGTAACATTACCTTCTTCATCCTTCAATAAAGCAGTGCTGAAACTTATGGGAATGGGCTTACCTTCTTTATTTCTGATAATGGCTTCGTAGTTTGAAAGAGGTTCACCTGTGTTAAAGGTGTATTTTAAGGCACAGCCCATTTTGCATGCCTCACACCTCAGGATAGTCCCGCAATGCTTTCCCATAACCTCATCTACTTTGTATCCTAAAAGCTCCTGAGCAGCATTGTTAAAGAAAGCAATCTTTAAATCCAGATCAGTGGTGAAAAGACCATCATTTATGGAATCAAGGATTATATCTGTTTTAGTCATACTAAATCTTTCATATTCATTTCTAAAACTCATATCTTAATTGTAAATAAACATTATCATTTTTATCCAGTTGTCCGAACTGGCTCCAGCTCTCACCTCCTCCAAAGATGTTTGCTCCAACTGCTGCCCAGACATGATCAGAGAAGTTATATTTAATCTCAGGGTTCAGCATATAATCTCCGTCAGATGTGCTGTAGAAGGAAAAGAAACCGAGCCTTAAATCCTGATGCATTAAAAACTGGGTTAGCCTTACAGTTATAAGTTGATACAACTTCCTGTCTTTCGGCAATCCTGACGGCTGATTCTTTACATAGTCTGAATACTCATGCATGTACTCATTGTAGTATTGGAGCCCGACCGTGAAGTCTTCCCACAGTTGTCGCTGATAGCCTATAAGGAATTTTGTCTGAGAATTGGGGACAGTATAATCTGTTCCTGAGCGATCTTGCCTTGAGTCGTAATATCCTGCCTCAAAGCTCAAAACTCCGTCCAAGGCCCTTCCCTGAAGGCTTGCTCCATAAACAGACAGCTTGGGATAATGATATGTAATCTTTGTAGTGCTATTTATGTCATCAGGTATCATATACGGCTTGCGGTAGAATCCTCTGTACAAATATACCGAGGCGTCAAATCCTGCAACATCTCTGTAAGCCCTAAATGCAAATTCTGTATTTTCAAGGTTTGACGGAGGGTCTTTTTCTTCCCTGTTTGTGACATTCGGCATAGGGTCAAACATGTAAAATCTTTTTGCATTGGGATAATTGTTCGGCTCAAATATAGGTATCGCAATAAACTCAAACGAAGCAAAGGCAGGATAGGCCCCGATCTTTACGCCGTCAACTCCCTTCTTCATATACTCCATAGGCCTGCCGGAAAAAAACGCCTCGTAGTCTTTTGGGAAGACATCGTTTATAAATATCAGATCCCCCACACCCCATGTGATTATCTGCCTGCCGGCTCTCAAGTCCCATTTCTTTTCAATATAATCTATATAGCCTTCCCTTAACTCAATCTGAGCCTTCTCATCAATATGATCATAAAAGGCGTCTGTCTTTATGAATAACCTTAAAGGCTCTTTTGCTGCATCAAGTCTTAACTGAACCCTCTCCTCAGCCCATTTAAAATCTCCGTCGTCAGGATTGGATGCGCGGGAACTGAAAGAATAATTGCCCTGCACAAACCCATGCAAAGAAACATCAGATGCTGCTGTGTATGAAGAAAATAGAAAAAAGAGCACAGAAGACAGAACCCAGACAACAAAAAAATTTCTTTTAAATTTTTGAATCTTGAATCTTGAATCTTGAATTATTGTCATTCAATCCATTTCTTCGGAGGCTGTTTGAGATATCTCTCTGAAAACAGGCTGTCCTCAATACCGGCATTGTAATCAGTTTTTGTATAGGTAACCTCTGTCCTGTGTCCGCTCTGGAGATTTTTCATCGTCCTTTTTGTAATTGTTGGGAAGCCTTTTATATCCTTAACCTCGTCAGCAGAGAATGCCCTGCTAAGCTCTCCTTTTTTGTCATAATATTCTTCCTTTAATGGCAGGAAGCTGCCTTTATCAACCCATGAAAGTTTATAGCTGTAATCCACGTCTCCTGCCTTCGGAGTGCTTTTTATGACATAACAGTCTTTCCCCGCAAGTTTTTCTTCTTTGACAAGTGCGTGCGTATCATCCTGAATATCCCTTCCGGAGACGTCTTCATATGTGAAATCAGAGCCGACAAAGCTCGAGGTCTTATCCTGCGCCGCAATCCTTCTAACCATGTTTATAGCAGGCACAAAAAGCCACCTGTCGTCGTCTTTAGCAGGATATTTGTAAACCATGAACGTCATGTCCTTAACATCAGCGGGCTGAAAGAAATACATGAAGAATTTCTGGTCGCCGCCTGTTTCACCATAATTTTTCCTCAGCATAGTCATTTCCCTTATCCGCTCCTGTCCGCTTTTGCTTATAAGCTTCATCATTACCCGTGCTTTGAAATCTTTGCCCTGATACAAAAAGGCCGCCTGTGATTTTTTCATGACGTCCTCCGCGCTTATTGCAAAGGCTTCAAAAGGCAAAAGCGCTGCAAGTAAGAAAATTAAATACCGAATCATCTTAAACCTCCTTGTTAAACTTTTATCTTCACAGAACGCTGTCATTGCGAGCCCTTCGCTTTTGTCATTGCGAGCGAAGCGAAGCAATCTCATCTTATCGCTCAGGGTAAACTCCTCAAAGCAATCGCTTTTGGGCTTTTTAGCTTGCGGAGCCTGTTCCGAAGCTGTCATAAGAGATTGCTTCGGCTGGCTTTGCCAGCCTCGCAATGACAGTTGAGGAATCCCACTCCTCGCAATGACAATTTAAACTTTTTACTTCTCACTTTCCTTTTTATCTGTCCCCAGCGCCCTGAGAATCGGCATCATCGGGCACCAATTCGTAAAGGCCGACTGTAATAGATTCAGTCCCATAAAAGCGGTCAGTATGAGCCATTTAGGTGAATGCACCTGTGCCAATGCAAGGCTTACCAATACCATAATCCCTGCTATTCCTCTGAGTATTCTTTCCATCATCTTACACCTCCTCCTTTAAACAACCATCCCTGCAATAAGGTAATCAGGGCCGGTATATATATTATTGTCATTACCGCACTCAGCAGCATCATGCTTACAATGAAGGCGCCCACTGTAATATAAGGTGTTAGCGGCGCAAAGAGCATGACAGAGAATGCTGAGGCAAAAAGCACTGCATTGCGCATGATGCCCTTGCCCGGTCTTGCAGCAGTCCAGAGTAAAGCATCAGTTATGAGTGATGAGTTAGGCGTTGGGAGTTTTTGACTTTTCTCCGAACTCCGAACTCCAGGCTCCGAACTTTCAGTTAATCGTTGCTTGAACCTGCTTATAAAATGAATCGCAAAGTCAACTGCCATGCCTAAAGATAAAGTGGAAAGAACAGATATCGGCATGTCAAAATCCTTGCCCATGAATCCGACGACGCCGTAGATGAGAGTAATGGTGAACACAAGAGGGATATACCCCACAAAGGCCCATCTGAACGAATGGAAATTAAAGCGCAGGACTACAAACACCACGATGAGTGCGATGGTGAAACCTTTGACCATATCCCACAGGACTTCCTCGTTCCATACAAGATTAAAGTATGCCGTGCCTGCCGGTTTCAGATCCATTGGCATTGGGTTTGCCTTTTTATATTCATTGACTGCGGCAATGACATCACGCATTGCCTGAGCGTCCCAGGTCTTGAGCTGTAACCATATATTTGCCTTCGCAGCCTGATAGTCGACCACATTGTCCAGATCGGCAGGCTTTGCGGACATGCTGAACAGAAACAGATACTGCCCGATTGCGTCCTTTGAATCCGGAACCGAGTCATATTGGGGATCATCGTCATGGAGGACACGGTTGATCCTCTTGACATAATCAACAACGGATGTGGTTTTCCCTACAACAGAAAGTTTTTCGATATGCCTCTGGAGCCCGTCTATATATCGCATAGCTTCCGGTGTTTTTATAAAATTTTCTTCCTGAGAGGTCGCCACAATATAGCCGAGTGATGTGCCGCCGAGGGCTTCGTTCATCACGCTGTCGGCGACCCGGATGTCGCTCTTCTCCTTGAACCAATCCACCATATTGTTATTCACCACGGTCTTGCTTATGCCGAAGACGGCTATTACAAAAAGCGCAACGCCGGCAAGGACAACAGTTTTGGGCTTATGAGCGCCGAGACGGGCCAGCCCTTTAAGGAATCGGGATGTTCCGCTTGTTTCGATATCCTCATCCATTGACGCCCTCTCGATATTTTTTTCTTTTACGAACATAAACATGGCGGGGATGAAGCTGAAACTTAAAACCCTTAACATCACAGTGCCGAACGCAACAAGTCCGCCGAACACCTTGACCGGCACAATGTTCATAAATAAAAGCACGGCAAAGCCTGCGGCGGTCGCCAGCGCAGTGTAGCGCACAGGACGGCCGACTGCCTTCATTGTCTCAAGGATCGCAGCCTTTTTGTCTTTCTTTTCCCTATAGCGGAAATAAAACTCATTAAAGATGTGTATGCTGTCCGTAGCTATGGCCATCAAAAATACAGGGGCCATCGAACTCATGATGTGGATAGGGAATCCGAGCGCTATCAGCAGGCCCATGCTCCAGACGATACTCATCATTGCATCCATCATCAACGCAACGGAAAGGAAAAGGTCTCTGAACATAAGATACCTGACAGCAAGCATGATCATCCCTGCAATCGGGGCAAAGACTGCCATGAGCTTGAACATCTCCGACCCAAAGGTATCCCTTGCTACAGGGTCGCCTGCCACATAATACTTCTCATCGCCCTTTTCCTTCTTGACTATATCCCTGATTTTATCCGCTACTTCTTTGCCATTTGCGCCCTTTTCAAGCGGGACATATATAGCAGTAGTTTTTTCATCTTTTGAGATAATGCGGTTGATAAAAAGCGGATTTTCAAAGAGCATTTTCCTTAAATAACCAATCTCTTTATCGGTTTTAGGAACCTCGGTCATAAGAGGAGCTACCCTTAACGCTCCTTTTTCCGCTGTAACATTTGTAATGGTCGGGAAGCTGTTTACATCCCTTGCCGCAACGCCCTTGATCTTCAGTGTTTCATCTGTTATTCTCTGTACCTTTCCAAGGGTTTCTTTGTTCAGAACACTTTTTTCGTTCACTATTCCTAAAACTATCATGTCCTCATAGAGTGCAAATGTCTTGTCAACTTCATCATTCCATACCCTTACATCAGATGTGTCGGGGAGCATGTGTTTGGGATTAGTGTCTGTTTTCATCTTTGGAAACTGGGTCATGAATGCAAGCGTAATAACTATTGAAAGGATTACGACAAGTTTGGGATGATTGACGGAAAACTCAACAAGGGAAAACTTTCGCATAATGCCTCCTCATAGGTGTCCAAAATAAGAGATTGCTTCGCTGCGCTTCGCAATGACAAACTCTACATTGTCGCCGTTTGACTGTCATTGCGAGGAGCATAAGCGACGTGGCAATCTTTTTCAAAAAGTCAGATTCATGTCGGCCTGAACTACAACCTCTTTGTAATATTTTGCAGGGTCTGCGACTTTTACGCCATCCACCAAGTCGCTGGGCGTCATCTCAAAGAGTGAAATATTCAATGGACATGCAAGCACAGTTGCTCCCTCAGATATAAGCATTATAAAAAGGTCTTCAACAGACGGCAGATTCATCTCATCCATCTTTTTCATCACCGCATCGCCGGCCTCTTTGGGCATATCAGGCATACATTTGAGCTCTTTAGCCTTATCTTTATGAACTGCATTTATACCCCTTGAGCCGAAAAATATCGTGACCTTAGAGCCTTCCCTTAACAGGCTCAATGCTGTCATAAGGGCATTAAAGACCTGGCAGAGTTCATCATGAAAACACATTACCGAGACATTTTTAGTTACCTTTGTCATCATATCTCTCCTTCGCAGGCTGAAGCCTGCAGCTATATTTTTTACGGCAAGTTACTCAACCCATGTTTTATCTTAAACAAAAAGTATTTTTCAAATGCCGCCTTCATCCATTTATATGTAATGCCGTTCTTAAGTTCAGACTCCTGCCTCGGCGGCAGCAAGGGCTTTGCCCTCATCAATGCCGCAGTATTCCCCATATCCATAAGACACAGGACATCCATCTCATAAGATGCCGGCGCAGGGCTTCCTGAAATCTCTGCGGCTATGCTATAAGCGGCGGTCTTTGCCATCTTAACTGTCATAAAGCCTGTCTTTGGAACGCCTGTTGGAACAGGCGTCTGCTCAGGCGGCGCTATTGCAACTGCAACGCCAACAGCAAAAATGTTTTTGTATTTCGTATGCCTGCATCTGCCGTCAACAGGTATAAACCCTCTTGGATTCCCAAGATGCGCTACAGCGGGAACTCCTTTCATTGCAGGCGCAAACATTGCAAATTTATGCGGTATCTTTGAGCCGTCCTTAAGTCTCACCCCAGCAGGCACAAATTCCTCCACAGCGGTATTTGTTATAACCTTTATATCCCGCTTTGCGAATTCATCTTCCATAATTCTCTTTGAGTTTCTGAGCCCCCCTATGCCGAAATGCCCGATGTAAGGCTCTGAAGTTACAAAAATAATCGGAGCCTTATGCCTTATTTTCATCCTGCGGAGTTCATAATCTATCTCAAATGCATATTCATAGGGAGGGCCAAAACAACTTACTCCCTGAACAGAACCTGTAACAATCGCGCCCGGTTCTTCAAGAAATTTATTCCATGCCCTGTTAGCCTTTTCAGCTTGTCCAAGAGTAAAGACACATTCTGTATATCCTTTGTCCGGTCCAAATCCCGGCACCTCTTCAAAGGCAAGAGAGGGGCCTGTTGCAATAACAAGATAATCATAAGGAATTTCTTTTGACGCTCTAACAATCCTTGAAGACTCCGCATCCACACCTTTAACTTCTTCATTGATAAATGTTATGCCTTTCCTTTCAAGTATCGGCTTAAGCGGTAAAGTTATGTTTTCTGCCTTTCTCCATCCCATCGCAAGCCACGGAAGAGATGGGATAAATACAAACTTATCCGTATCGCTCAGAAGTGTTATGTCTGCCGTTTTACCAAGAAGCCGTTTCAGTTCAAAAGCTGCTGTAAGCCCGCCGAATGAACCGCCTAAGATTACAATCTTTGGCATATTAACCTCCTTGAAGCCCTCAGCTATTAGCCATCAGCTTTCAGCTAAAACTTCTTTTATCCTGTCTTGCTGACTGCTGAACGCTGATAGCTGACAGCTAATTAGAACATTCCTACAACCTTATCATTTTCAGCCATAAGGTCAACAAAATTGTCATAGCCTGTTTCCCTTATGCTCTTTTCGATGTCGGCGCCTTTGATCCCCCTCAATTTTAAGTCATCCTCAAGAACGTATGCTGTCCCGCAAAAACCTTCAAGCCTTTCCTTCTGAGCAAAATAAACACCATTTTGGATTAAGAAAAGGTCAGCAGCCATGTTACGTGCAAGCTTCACTCCTCTTTTCCCCTCCGCTGTGTCAGGACCATTTTTAACTATTACAAGCATGTTAACCTCCATTCTTTAGAGCAGTAGTGCAGCAGAGCAACAGAGCAGCAGTTTAAAATGCTTTTTCAGACTACTGCTCTACTGAGCTACTGAGCTGCTGCTCAGAATATCATCGTTGTTCTTGCTTCTTTGACTGCTTCTGCTATCTCTGCGCCATTAACAATCTTAACGCCGTCAACCATATCTCCTGCATCCACATGCTGTTCCCTTAGCGAAACCTTATCAGCGTATACCTCCACTCCCATATCAATACAATCCTTTAATGCGCCTTCAAGATTTGTATAGCCTGTTCCTGTATCATCCTGCCCTTTTCTGGCAAGCAGGACCCCGCCGTCAACTAAAACAAGACTTACAGAGAGTTCATCTGCTGCGCCTCCCATTGCATGCCTGACAGCTTCTGCTGCATTTATATCGCTGTAAGGCGCTTTCCTGAGTATCATTGCAATCTTGCTCATATAACCTCCTTAAATAGCGCAACAGAGCAGTAGATCAGTGGAGCAGTAGTTCTAAAACTGTTGTTCTGCTGCACTGCTGGTCTGCTGATCTTCATTTCATGCTCCGATGTTAATCCACACATCGCTCTCTCCCATCGTTTTAAAAAGTCCTTTAAGAGAGCCGATTTCCGTCCCCTCCAGATAATCCTCTTTCGCCGCACGGCGAAAATGCACACATCCGCCTCAGAGATAGACCTTCAGCCCCTTTTGCATCAGCCTTGAAAATTCCTCCTCTGCATTCGCTATCCCTTTTGCCTTTTGCTTTCGTAGAAAACAGTAAACCCCGTCCCCTGATGCGATAAGATTAACTGTATGCCCTTTGCCCAGAGCAGACTCTGCAATTCCGATTGCAGTCACCGTATTTTCATATGAATACGGAGATGTTGACAGAAGCAATGTAAATGTTTTTCCCATATTCCCTCCTTATATTCAAATATAATAATATTTGAATATATTGTCAAGATAAAATATTTTCCCTATGGTTCAGAAAATATCCAGCCATACCTTTATTTATTTACTGAAATCTGTCTGTTGTCATTTTCGCCTTTTTCGCTGACATCGCCGATATGGGCTGCCAATATCCCCTCTTTTTGCAAGGCTGTTACAAGTTTATCTTTTCTGTCTCCGGGCACAAAAATAAGCAGCCCGCCTGATGTCTGGGCGTCATTCATTAAAATCTTTTCTACTTCCGGGACCCCTTTGACACACGTGACATATGATTCGTAATCTCTGACATTAGTCCTTGTCCCTCCGGGTACAATGCCGGCGTCAGCAAGTTTTATTGCGTCTTCGAAATACGGCACACGGCCCGAATAAATCTGCGCCCTGCATTTGCTTGCAGTAAGCACTTCATGGAGATGTCCTATAAGGCCGAAGCCTGTTATGTCTGTTGCAGTGCTTACCCCGATTTCAAGCATGATCTCACTGGCCCTTTTATTTAATGCCGCCATTGATGTTGTGAATTCCTCAATAACAGAATCACTGCATTTGCCAGCCTTCACCCCTGTGGCAATAATCCCGGCGCCTATTTTTTTTGTCAGTATTAATGCGTCTCCCACTTGGGCTTTTGAGTTGTCAAGAATCTTCGCAGGATGTATCACTCCCATAACAGCAAATCCATATTTGGGTTCCTTATCCCTGATGGTGTGGCCTCCTATAATTGACACTCCGGCCTCCTTCATCTTATCTACACCGCCCTGCATGATTTTCTTAAGCAATGGAAAGAACTCAGGATTATTAGGGAACATTGCTATGTTCAATGACACTAAAGGCTTTCCGCCCATTGCATATACATCTGAGAGCGAATTCGCAGCAGCAATAGCGCCAAACCAGTATGGGTCGTCAACTATCGGCGTAAAAAAATCGGCTGTAAGAACAACCGCAATGTCATCTGTAATACGGTATACGCCTGCGTCATCCGCATTGGCATGGTCAACCAGAACATTCGGGTCTGTTATGTCAGGCAGCTGTCCCAGCACGTGGGACAGGTCCAATGGACTGAACTTTGCCGCTCAACCTGCGCAGGTTGAAAGCTCTGTCAGCTTGATATCCATTTTAACCTCCAAAATAGATTAACGCCTTCGTGGACGAGGATATTTTCCTTTTTTAGTGACAGGACAACATGCAGGAGCAGGCAACTCCTTTATGTAATCCTTTTTCAGAATCTTTATGATGTCAGGTATTATCGGATCCCTGAGGAAATAACATTTGAGCCTGCCGTCCATATAATGGTCAATCGCTCCATGTCGTCTGAGGAGCGAAAGGTGCTGTGACACATTCGGCTGGCTTATGCCAAGGAACCCTTCAATATCACTGACACATTTTACGCCCTTCATCAGCTCTTCAAGTATTTTGATCCTTGCCGGATGGCCTATTGCCCTGAGAAGCTCAGCTCTTTTATCCAGTGAACGCATATTCCCTCTCTTTTGTCTGATATATTAATCTATATATTAAAGTATTGGCATATATTGTCAAGCATATATTGTTGACAGCGGCAGTTTTCATGCTTTTTCCTGCTTTAGACTTTTGCTGTGCTAATCTTTTATAATTATTAACTATGCTTGAAGATAAAATCCTAATATTAGATTTTGGCTCACAGTATACCCAGCTTATTGCAAGACGGGTGAGAGAGAACAGCGTCTATTCTGAGATATTTCCGTATAACGCACCCTTTGAAAAAATATTGGATTTTAAGCCGAAGGGCATTATCCTTTCAGGCGGGCCTTCAAGCGTCTACAGTAAGGGTTCCCCCATCCCTGATATAAAGGTATTTGACCTTGGCATTCCAATCCTCGGCATATGTTACGGCATGCAGCTTATGGCTCATCTGCTTGGAGGCAGGGTTGCAAAAGCTGCAAAAAGGGAATATGGCAGGGCCGAGCTTACCATAGATGACGATTCTGGTTTATTTAAAGGTATCAACTCAAAATTCAAAATTCAAAATTCAAAATTCAAAACTGTCGTCTGGATGAGCCACGGAGACAGGATAGAGAAATATCCCGAAGGTTTTATCCCAATAGCGCATACAGAAAATTCTCCGGTGGCGGCAATGGCTGATAAAAAGAAAAACTTCTATGCGCTCCAGTTTCATCCCGAAGTGGTCCATACGGAAAAAGGCAGGGAGATATTAAAGAATTTCGTCTTCAATATATGCGGATGCAAGCCGACATGGACTATGCAGTCATTCATAGAAACAGAGAAGGAAAGGATACGAGAATTCGTTGGCAACAAAAAAGTTGTATGCGGAATAAGCGGAGGCGTTGATTCGTCTGTAACTGCAGTTCTTGTTCATGAGGCAATAGGCGATGCGCTCACCTGCATATTTGTTGACAACGGAGTTTTAAGGCAGGATGAGGCAAAAAAAGTTGAGCACATGCTGAAGAAGAGTTTCCATATGAAGATAAAATACGTTGACGCCTCTGAAAGATTCCTGAAAAAACTCAAAGGCGTAAAAGACCCGGAAAGAAAGAGGAAGATTATCGGCAATGAATTCATAAGGGTATTTGAAGACGAGGCAATGAAGATAAAAAATGTAACCTTCCTCGCGCAGGGGACCTTATATCCTGACGTGATTGAGAGCACATCATTCAAGGGCCCCTCAGCAACAATAAAAAGCCATCACAATGTAGGCGGGCTACTCAAAAAGATGAAGCTTAAACTGATTGAGCCTCTGAGGGAATTGTTTAAAGACGAGGTCAGAGTCCTGGGGCATGAATTAGGGATGCCGGATGAGACTATAAACCGCCATCCGTTCCCCGGTCCCGGCCTTGCAATAAGATGCATCAGCGATGTTACAAAAGAGCGGCTTGCTATTTTAAGAAAGGCTGATGTGATAGTTCTGGACGAGATAAAAAAGGCGGGGCTTTACGGAAAAATCTGGCAGGTATTTGCAGTTCTCCTTCCTGTAAAAAGCGTAGGCGTAATGGGAGATGAAAGGACGTATGACAATGTAATAGCTGTCCGGGCTGTTACGAGCGTTGACGGAATGACCGCTGACTGGGCGCAGATTCCCTATGAAGTTCTGGGACGGATATCAAACAGGATAATTAATGAAGTCAAAGGCGTAAACCGCGTTGTCTATGACATAAGCTCAAAACCTCCCAGCACGATTGAATGGGAATAACCTATGGACATCAAGGCCTATCTCAAAGAGAAAAAGGAACTTGTAGATTTATTTCTTAAAGAATACTTTTCTCCGAATTTTATTCCGCCTGTCTTAAAAGACTCCATCACTTATTCCCTGTCTGCGGGCGGGAAAAGGATAAGGCCCATCCTCTGCCTTGCTGCGCATGAGGCATGCGATGGAGATTCTGAGGATATACTTGCTTTTGCATCCTCAATAGAACTCATTCACACATATTCATTGATACACGATGACCTGCCTGCCATGGACAATGATGATTTAAGGCGCGGCAAGCCGACAAACCACAAGGTATTTGGAGAGGGAATGGCGATACTTGCAGGAGACAGCCTTCTTACAGAGGCGTTTTATATGATGGCGAATTCGCTCTCAAACAGAAACATCAAAAACACGGCCTTAATAAGGGCCATTAAAGAGATTGCCTTCACAGCAGGCATTCATGGAATGGCCGGGGGACAGGCGCAGGATCTTCTTTCGGAGAATGCGGAGCCTGACAAAGAGACGCTCTCTTTTATTCACAGGCACAAAACAGGAGCGCTGATATCAGGCTCTTTAAGGGCAGGCGCAATCCTTGCAAATTGCAGCAAGCCTTCGCTTAATGCAATCACAAGATATGGCGAGAACATCGGCCTTGCCTTTCAGATTATAGATGATATACTTGATGTAGAGGGCAGCACGGATGAACTCGGCAAGACCACAGGCTCTGATGTAAGGAAAAAGAAGATGACTTATCCTTCAATATACGGCCTTGAATCTTCCAGAAAAAAGGCGGAAGAGCTGGTGGCAGAGGCAGTCTTTTCCATTAAAGACTTCTCAGCTAAGGCAGAGCCCTTAAGAGAGATTGCCGGATACATGCTTGAGAGAAGAAGTTGAAACTCATAACAAAAATAAAGTCACCTGATGACCTGAAGACCCTGCCGCTTGAGGAGCTGAATAATCTCTCCGAAGAACTGAGGGATATAATAGTAGAACGCGTATCAATTAACGGCGGACATCTCGCATCAAATCTCGGAACTATAGAGCTTACACTGGCGCTTCATTATGTATTCAATTCACCTGTTGATAAGATTGTATGGGATGTAGGCCACCAGTCATACACGCACAAACTTATCACAGGGAGATATGAAAAATTTGGAACTATCAGAAAACATAAAGGCATCTCAGGATTTCCTAAAATAGAGGAGAGCGTTCACGATGCCTTTGGGACAGGACACAGCTCAACATCAATATCAGCAGCCTTAGGAATCATAGAGGCGCGTGATAAAAAAAACGAGACGTTTAAAGTTCTGGCTGTTATAGGCGACGGGGCAATGACTTCCGGGCTTGCGTTTGAGGGGCTGAATCACGCCGGACACCTGAAAAAAGACCTTATCGTAGTGCTGAACGACAATGAGATGTCAATCTCAAAAAACGTAGGCGCCTTGTCTGCGTATTTTAATAGGATACTTACAGGAGACCTTTACCAGCGTTTTAAAAAACAGACGAAATCTTTTCTTGAAGGCATTCCTAAGTTTGGAGATCAGGTTACAAAGATTGCCCAGAAGGCAGAAGAAACACTGAAAGGGCTATTCCTGCCGGGGATATTGTTTGAAGAACTCGGGATTAACTATGTAGGCCCGATAGACGGACATGACATTAAACTGCTGATAGAGACCTTCCGAAATATTAAAAACTCAACAGAGCCCACTTTAGTCCATGTCATCACCAAAAAAGGCAAGGGCTATGAGTTCTCTGAAAAAGACCCCTGCATATTTCACGGGGTAGGGCCGTTTGAAATAGAAACCGGCTCTTCTGTAAGCGACGCCAGTGCCATTTCATATAGTGAAATATTCGGCAGGGCGCTTACGGAGCTTGCCGCAAACGACAAAAGAGTCATTGCCATCTCAGCGGCAATGAGAGAAGGCACAGGGCTTGAATGTTTTGAAAAAAAATTTCCCGACAGATTTTACGATGTTGGCATAGCTGAGCCTCACGCAGTAACATTCGCCGCAGGGCTCGCAATACAGGGATTGAGGCCTGTGGTCGCAATATATTCCACTTTCCTTCAGCGCGGTTACGATGAGATAATCCATGACGTCTGCCTCCAGAACCTGCCTGTTGTCTTTGCAATTGACAGGGCCGGCATAGTCGGAGAAGACGGCCCAACGCATCAGGGAGTTTTTGACATTTCTTATTTAAGGCATATTCCTAATCTTATTGTCATGGCGCCAAAGGATGATATGGAACTAAAAGCCATGCTTGAACTCGCTTTAAAGCACAACGGGCCCTCGGCAATAAGATACCCGCGTGGAAAAGTACAGCCATCAGGTATCAGCCGTCAGCCATCAGCTTTTGAAATTGGAAAGGCAGAGCTATTAAAAGAGGGCGCTGACATGGCATTGATAGCAATTGGCAATGCTGTCCATCCTGCGCTTGGTGCAGCTGAGAGGCTTGAAAAAGATGGGATAAAGGCATCAGTCATAAATGCAAGATTCATAAAACCGCTTGATAAGGAACTCATCCTGAAAATTGCATCAAAGACAAAAAGGATAATTACAGTAGAAGAGAACATGATTGCCGGAGGTTTCGGAAGCGCAGTCCTTGAATATCTGAACAGCATGGATATTCCTGACATAAAGATTAAAATCCTCGGCATACCTGATGAATTTGTAGAGCAGGGCTCACAGGCTATACTGAGGAAGAAATACGGAATTGACGAAGAAGGGATTTATCAGTCCTGCAAGGCATTTCTATTAACGCTCACATCGGTTCATTGAGCTTCAGTTGTACAGCATCTTATAGAGTACAATAATTAAACCGAGCGGCACTAATCCGGTAATTAACCACTTTAGTGAAAAAGAATACTCGGTGACTATAGGCTTAGGCGCATAGGCTGATTTACGAAAGCCTTCGCCCATGCGGAGCCCGAAGACAAGCCGCAAACAACAAACAGCGCCGCAAGACTTGCCCAAACCCCTCTGACGAAGGTTCCTATCTCTCACCTCCTATTGACGGCTATGGAAGAAATATCCCGGGCGCCCACTGCCTCACGGCACCATATCCTTGCGCAAGAACTTGCCGGTCTTGCCGTCGAGCATAACGATGACGTCGCCCTTCTCGTAGCCGCCGGCCACGCTCCAGTAGACGCCGGGGCTCTTGGTCGCCTGGCCCATCATCATGAGCGACATCGCCGCCTTGCCCTTGACCTTGAGACCGTTCTTCTTCGCCTCGGCCATGACCTTGTCGCTGTCCGCGAACTCGCCGACCGCGTCCTTGATGTACGGGTTGACCTCAAGCGTCTCGACGACCTTGCCGTCCTTCACGTCCACCGTGTAGCTCTTTTTTGCCTTGGCCGAGTAGTACATGTACCCCCATTTCGCCGCCGTGCCGTCGGGATTGGCCTGGAGGGTCGAGACGTTCACCAGCACGGCGTCCTTCTGCCATTTCTGCGCCGCCGCGTTGGCTTGCACGAGCCCGGCCTTTGCTGTTGCGCCAGCCGCAAAAGACAGGGCCGGACCCACGGCAAAGGCAAGCACAGCAACAATTAAAAAAATTGCGAGCTGCTTCTGTCTCATAATAGTTCCTCCTTTTAAGGGTGCTGTTTAGACCTTTTAACGGGCGTGATTTGATCATAAATAATTAATGACTTTACCGATATTCTATTCACAGCCTTCATGGCAAAAATATAGCACATCGGATGGATTGTTTCAATAATTCTTTTTACCGCAATTTTTATCTCATCTATGCAGTATAATTATTAAGAGCAATGCATATTGGAACTGACAAAACTATGAAAGACAGGCTTGATAAGATAATGGTTGACACAGGGCTTGTTAAGAGCAGAGAGCGGGCAAGGGCCTTGATAATGGAAGGCAATGTCCTTGTTGACGGCTCTCCTGTTACAAAGGCAGGCGCTATGATAAACAGCGCATCCTCAATCACCCTGAAGTCAGGGGATATCCCTTATGTAAGCCGCGGAGGTTTAAAACTCAAGGCTGCCATAGATTTTTTCAACATAAACTTAAAAGATAAAACAGCAATGGACGTCGGCTCATCAACGGGTGGTTTTACTGACTGCATGCTCCAGATGGGAGCAAAAAAAATATATTGCATTGACGTCGGTTACGGACAAATCGCATGGCTTTTAAAGAATGATCCGAGGGTTATCCTTCTTGAAAGGACCAATATCAGGCATCTTGAACGGAAAAAGATTCCTGATATTATTGACATCGCAACGATTGACGTCTCTTTCATATCTCTTACAAAGGTTATTCCCAAAGTGTTAGAATTCCTGAAAGAGAGCGGCGAGATACTTGCGCTTGTAAAACCTCAGTTTGAAGTCGGCAAAGGAGAGGTAGGCAAGGGCGGCATTGTGAGGGAAGAAGAAAAAAGGCTCGCGGCAGTTGATTTTGTGAGAACAGAGATAGAGGCTGCCGGACTGCACACTGTCGGCGTGTTTGAATCGCCTGTTGCAGGACAGAAAGGCAATATAGAATATTTCCTGTATTTGAAGAAGGGATAAGCGGCATGGAAGAACAGAAAGGCATAGGCGTTGACCTCTCCATAGCATCAAAGGAGATGATAGAGGCGCTTATTTCAGAGTCCGGAGAGCCGTCTCTGTTTGAGGAGATTTTAAAGGCAAATACCCGGAGGCATGACATTCTGAGGCTGTTGGCTGAAAGCCCCTACACTCCTGAAAACATCAGGGAAGAGACTGCAAAAATCTTACAGATTCCCGTAGAAGTATCCGCGCTCCTTGAAGAAACAGAGCAGGCCGCTGAACAGCGCACTCAAACCCTTCTTCAGAAGGTGCAGAGTCTGACTGTCGCTGAGAAAAGACTGCTTGCAATGAGAGGCGGGCGCGAGGCCAGGTCCATTCTCATAAAAGACACAAACAAGCAGATAGTCATGGCGGTTCTTGATAACCCGAAGATAAAAGAAGCGGAGGTAGAGCTGTTTGCGCGTTCCCGCTCTATCCCTGATGAAGCGCTGAGGGCCATTACCCGGACTAAAGAATGGATGAAAAACTACGGAGTGCTGCTTGCAGTCGTGAGCAATCCCAAAACACCTGCCGGAGTGGCAGTTCCGCTTTTGTACGGCTTAAAGACAAAAGACCTCGCCTCTCTTGAGAAGAACAGAAATATAGCAGAGGTGATTCGCACAACCGCTAAAAAAATTGTTCAGGCAAGAAAAGGGCGCTGAACAGGCATGCAATTGACTTTTAGCCCAAAATTTTTTTAAAGTTTAACAGTTAAAGCTAATACCAAAATAAAAGAGAGGTGCTTATGCAACACTCTGCAATACAATTGATTCTTCAGGCAGGCTATGTGGTTAAAGTGGTATTGCTTATCCTGCTGTTTTTCTCTGTCGTATCATGGGCCATCATTTTTTATAAATACCGCTACCTTTCAAGGGCTAACAAAGAGACAGACGTATTCCTGAGATCATACAGGGCAGGCCGTGACCTGAAAGGGCTTTTAACTGCCGCCCGAGCCCTTAATCTCAGCCCTCTGGCAAATATATTTAAATTTACATCCTCAGAAAATATTGTTGACAAAGCTGAGATTAAACGGTCGCTCAGAAGATTCTCAGCGCTTGAGTCAGCAAAACTTGAGAAATACCTGAGTTTCCTCGCAACCACAGGTTCTACCACGCCGTTCATCGGCCTGTTCGGAACTGTCTGGGGAATAATGAATGCCTTCAGAGGGATAGGCGCAGCAGGCTCGGCATCATTGGCAGTCGTTGCTCCGGGCATTGCAGAGGCCTTGATTACAACAGCCGCTGGACTTGCTGCTGCAATCCCTGCTGTAATCGCCTATAACTATTATCTGAGCAGGGCGCGGGGGCTGATTATAGAGATGGAGGACTTCTCCGAAGAACTCCTTGACTTCTTTTCTAAGGGAACAGAATGAAGGCCGACAGAAACAGAGGCGTGCTTTCAGAGATAAATGTAACGCCCTTCGTGGACGTAATGCTCGTGCTGCTCATAATCTTTATGGTAACGGCGCCATTGCTCCAGCAGGGCATTGATGTAAATCTTCCTCAGGCAAAAGGCAAAGACCTGCCTCCTGAAGAAAGAATAACGCTTATCGTTAAAAAAGACGGTATTGTTTTTATGAATGACAAACCTATGTCCATGTCTGAGATAAAGCAGAAGCTTACGGCAATCAGCAAATTAAATCCGAATGTCTTTCTTAAAGCTGATAAGGATGTGTCTTACGGCTTTGTTGTTCAGGTGATGAGCGACATAAAGGAGGCAGGGATAGAGAAACTCGGAATGATAACCGAGCCCAAGATAAACATAGAAGGGAAATGAAGGAGCCAAGCCTTCCAGTTACGGCATTCTTCTCTTTTTTGCTTCACGTGACTTTTATCTTTACAGCGCTGATAACAATTAAAAATGCAAATCACTTCGCGCTGCCCTCTGCGTATATTGTAAGCCTTGTCAGTCCTGAAGAAAGCAGACGGCCAGGTCAGGGCAAAGAAGTGACGGCCGTGCAGCCGGATGAACCTGAACAAAAAATGAAACTGCCTTCAGAGCCTTCAAAAAGCAAAGCCTCAGAGGATGCAAAACAATATAGCTCGGACAGAATCGCAGCATTGGAGGCAACAAGAAAGGCAAAGCGCGTTGTTAAACTGAGAAACATGGTTTCCATCAAGGGCGCAGACAAGGAAGGAAAAGACACAAAAGAAATCTCTCCGCCTGTAAAAAATGGAGGCAATGAAACTTTAATATTAGAAGGTTATTCTGAAAAAATAGGAAAAGAGATAAGACAGCGCTGGGCCTTTCCCGAGGCCTGGGGGAAAAACCTTGAGGCAGTAATCTCGGTAACGATAATGTCGAACGGAACTGTTAAGATAAACAGTGTCGAAAAAAGCTCGGGCAATGTCCTCTTTGACCGCTCTGTCCTGAGAGCCATTAATAAAGCAAGCCCTGTTTCTCCTCCGCCGCATGAGATGGAAATAGGATTGAGGTTTACGCCATGAAAGAAAAGTTTAGAGTTAGCAGTTTTTTCAAAAAACTGTTCACTGTTCACTGTTCACTGTTCACTGTTTTTTTGCTGTTCACTATTCACTGTTCACTATTCACTGCTGCTGAAGCAAAGATATACATTGACATAACCTCTCCTGCAATAAAAAAACTTCCGATTGCTATTCAGGAATTCAGCGGCACAGAGGGGAAACAGATGGCAGACATCATAAGAGAGGACCTTGAGTTTACGGGTTTTTTCCTCTCCATTGACAGGGCTGCCTATATAGAAAAATCTGCCGAGGCTTTCAATCCCAAAAACTGGGCTGTAATCGGAGCAGAGGCTGTTATAAAGGGAACTGTGCGCGGAGAACAAAACCTTACAGCAATCGTATCGCTTTATGATACAAGCGAAGGCAGAGAGGTCTTAAGGAAAGAATACAAAGGAGCAAAGGCTTCCATAAGGCGTCTTGGCCACAGCATTGCAAGCGATATATACCAGCATATTACAGGAGAAAAAGGGATATTCGGGACAAAGGTGGCATTCGTTGCAGAAGACGAGGGCAAAAAAGGTCTCTATCTGATGGACTGGGACGGCACAGGCATTAAACAGCTTGGGATTAAAGGGAATTTCGTCCTCAGGCCGCACTGGTCGCAGGACGGCAGCAGAATCGTTTACTCATCTGAAAGGGGTGGACAATGGGGAATATATTTGTTAGACTTTACGAAAATGACAGAAAAAAAAGTTTTTGCCTCCAGAGGGCTTAATATCGCAGGCAATTTTTCACCTGACGGAGATGAGGTTATGTTTTCATCATCGCAGGATGAAACGTATGGTTTATATAATTTAAGAATTTCAGATTCAAAACTTACAAGGATAACCTCTTCAAGATGGATAGAGATTTCGCCTGCTGTCTCGCCTGACGGAAAACTCGTTGCATTTGTATCAGACCGCGGCGGGACTCCCCAGATATATATAATGAACAGGAACGGATATGACACAAGAAGACTGACATTTGAGGGCTCGTACAATACCTCGCCAAGCTGGTCGCCTGACAACAAGAGGATTGTGTTCGTCGGCAGAGTCTCAGGCAAGCAACAGATTTTCATTATCTCGCCTGACGGTTCAGCGCTTACCCAGCTCACAGACAAAAGCAATAACGAAGACCCTTCCTTTTCTCCTGATGGAAGGTTTATAATATTTTCTTCTAACAGAAACGGAGGCAGCGGGATTTACATAATGAGGGCAAACGGCGAATCGCAAAAAAAAATAACACCGCCATGGTTACGGGCCTTTGGCCCAAGGTGGTCACCGAATTAAATAAGTTATCAGTGACAGTGAACAGTGTAGTCGAAAACTGACACTGGCCACAGACACTGACACTAAAAAAGGAGGAGGTTTTATGAAAAGGATTTTTTTGTTGGTCTTGGCTTTAGTTTTAGTTTTCGCAGGATGTGCAAAAAGGGCGGTAACCACGCCTGTTGAGCAGGAAGCGCCAAAGGAAACAGCTCAAAAGGCAGCAACACCGGTGAAGGCAGAAGAGCCGGTTATGGCAAAGGCAGAGCCTAAGAAGGTAGAAACTATGCCGGTAAGGGAAATTACAGAGGCAAAATCTTCCCAGTTCGGAAATATACATTTTGATTTTGACAAATACACTATAAGGGAAGATGCAAAGCCAAGCCTGAAGGCTGTAGCAGACTGGCTTATAAAAAACAAGGATGCAAAAATGATACTTGAAGGGCACTGTGACGAGAGAGGGACTAATGAATACAATCTTGCGCTCGGAGAAAAAAGGGCAAAAGCTGCAAGGGATTACATCGTATCAGCAGGCGTGACAAAGAACAGGCTTGACACAATAAGTTACGGCGAGGAGAAACCGCTCTGCAAAGAGCAGACTGAAGACTGCTGGCAGAAAAACAGAAGGGTGCAGTTTGTAAATCAAACCTCATCCGGGAAAGCAGGCAAATAAGTGAAAGGGTTTGTTCTAATTCTTTTGTTGTTTGTTGCAGGATGTGCAATAGGCGAGTTTGAGGTAATGAAGGCTGACGTTAATCAGCTGAAAAAAGATTCCTATGATATAAAGAAAGAGACCTCAGAGACAAAATCTGCATTTAAGACAGAGCTTGCTGATATCAAAGAAAAATCAGCAAAAGAGGACTCGCTTAATGCCATAAGAGAAAGTATGGTGTCACTACGCTCCGAGGTCTCAGGAATCTCTAAAGACCTTCAATCTTTGACAGGAAGGTTTGATGAGAATAAATATTTTATTGACAAGTCTCTGAAAGATAAATCTTCAGAGATGGACCTGTTGCGCGCACAGATAACCGCACTTGAAACACAGGTGAAGGAAATGCAGGCAAAACTCTCTCCAAAAACAGATACGGATGCCGCGCCAAAAGACAAAATAGATGGGAAAAAAGAAAAGAAATCTGAAACTGAAGAGGCAAAAAACCCTGTAAAGGCATATGAAGCAGCCTACGCCTCTTTCAAAAACAAAAAATACAAAGAGGCGCGAGAAAAATTTGATATGTTCCAGAAGGAATTTCCGAAAGATAAGCTTGCGGGCAATGCCCAGTTCTGTATAGCTGAAGCCTATTACGCTGAAGAAGACTACGCTGGCGCAATTGTTGAATATGATGCGCTTCTGGAAAAGTATCCTAAAAGCGAGAAGGCTCCGGCTGCTCTTTTAAAACAGGGTTATTCATTCATTGAGATGGGAGATAAGAAAGCTGCAAGAGGAATTCTTGAGCAGCTTAAAGAAAAATACCCAAAATCCAAAGAAGCTCTGCTCGCAAAGAAAAAATTGGAGGAGCTGAACAAAAAGAGTAAAAAGTAAATGGCAGAGGTGAGAGATAAGTTTAACAGAACAATAGACTATATGCGCATATCCGTCACTGACAGATGCAATTTGCGCTGTGTCTATTGCATGCCTTCTGACGGACTGCGCCTGATAGAGCACAAAGAGATTCTGTCTTACGAAGAGATACTAAGAATAATAAGAATAGCTTCGGGGCTCGGCGTCAGAAAAATCAGGATAACAGGCGGCGAGCCCTTGGCAAGAAAAGACATTACGAGCCTGACTTCCTCAATAAAAAATATCCCCGGCATAGAAGACCTCAGCATTACAACAAACGGCATCCTGCTTGAGAAGTATGCGGAAAAGCTCATAGAGTCAGGCGTTGACAGGGTCAATGTAAGCCTTGATTCGCTCAGGCCTGAAAGGTTTAAAGAGATAACAAGGGGCGGGGATATTAACGTTGTTCTACGCGGGATAGAAACTGCAAGGAAAAGCGGGCTGCTGCCTGTAAAGATAAACATGATTCCTATAAAGGGGCTTAACGGAGATGAGATAATAGACTTTGCAAGAATAACCCTGAACAGCGACTATCATGTCAGGTTTATAGAGTTCATGCCTTTTGGAAGCCGCGGGTTCTGGAGCGCGGACAAATATATATCCCGCGATGAGATAAAGGCTGCTGTTGAGACCTTGGGTCCGCTTACGCCTGTGCGCGTAAGAAAAAACGGGCCTTCAAAATATTTCAGGCTTGAAGATGCGCAGGGTGTCATCGGCTTCATAAGCGCAATAACCCACCACTTCTGCGAAGAGTGCAACCGCCTGAGACTGACTTCAAACGGGAAATTGAAACCGTGTTTATTCTCTGAAACAGAGATTGATTTAAAGCCTGCATTAAGAGGCGGCGCTCCTGATGACGAAATAGAGCGTCTCCTCAGGCTTGCAATTGAAATAAAGCCCGAAAGGCACCATATCAGCGACCGAAGCGACCTTAATACCTTTCAGGCAATGTCACAAATCGGCGGATAAGGCAAATTCACTTGCCGTAATCCCTTTCCCAAATGAGTTCCTCATGTTTTTCGGCAATATCTCTCCTGCCGCTGTCACCGATACCGATAAAGGACAATTTCTTCTTAATAGACCCTTTTCTTGGTCCCACAAATCTCTGTGAACATCTTCCCTGTGTCATTGGCTGTCTATTTTTTATGGAACCATCCTAAAATATTTCCACCCGCGCCGCAATATGACCTGCAACGTTTGTTTTGGTCAATTCTAACAGCATAATTTCTATCTTTTGGCACATCTTTCATAAACGTCATTGTAAGTTCACAGTCGTTCTCTGCAAATTTAGCAATGAAACCATAGTAATCAGAATATTCCAATTTAGCTGTTTTGTCCTCTATTTTACATGGAGCCATAACTCCTTTTTTCTGCTGAACACTAAACTTGATATTATCTTCAGAGACAACTTGAATTTCTAATTTTTCATTGCCATGTTGGGTTTCATAATATCCTGCGAGTCTTGCCAATCTTTCTTGTTTAATTATTAATGCTTCCTCTTGCTTTTTTCTTTGTGCCTTATCTTCTTCTCTCTGTCGCGCGTCTGCATCTATTTTCTGTTTCTCTTCTTGTGCTATCTTCTTTTCGTCAGCCTCTAATTGCTGTTTTCTTTCTCGCTCTTCCCTTTCCATTTTTTCTTTTTTCGGGATTTCAATTCCCAATTCTTTTACAGCAAGGGCGACTTCTTTAGAAAATAACTTTTCTAAAGATACGTTATTCGCCTCAGCAACAGCAGCAGCAGGTTTGGTAATCTCAGAAACAAATGTTAGTATGAGACCTGCGTGGATATTGTTTTTGAAAAATTCTGGTTCTTTTTTTAGGTCTTTTATAACTTTGACCACTGTTTTATCATAGCTATAGCCAGCATTTGAAAAAAATTTCCTGATTGAATCTACATAAGCTTTAGTCTTTTGCTCTGGGGTCATCCCCGGCTCCATTGCGGGCGCTTTATACTTTGCTCTAGATAATCTTTCAAAAGCTTCTTCAGAATATGGAACTGGTGTTTCAAATAATGCATATGACGGCACATTTGAAAGCATTGTAGTCGTCATTGAAACCAGCAAAACAGTTATAAAATATTTCACGGTCATTCTCCTTTCATTGTTTAACTATCTGGTGAATTATTGTAAATCGCCTTAAGAAAGTGTCCTGCTCGACTTTTTCGGAACAACTATTTCGAGTTTAAAGTTAGTCCCACCAGATTTTCAAGTTTATAATAATTAGCCGGGATATCATATCCCAGCGCCTCATGCGGCCTATAGGTATTGTATTTTATCCTGTAGG